>NZ_CBFHNB010000080.1:0-7049 GCF_965657105.1 Puniceispirillum sp. (SeqCode) | reverse complement strand
AAAGGCTGGGCACAATGATGTCCGGCTCTTATGGCAATTCCATCACGATCAATGATCGTCGAGATATCATGCGGATGCGCACAATCCATCGTAAAGGACACTACGCCTGATTTACCCAACGCCGTGCCGATGATATTCAGCCCATCGACCGCGCACAGACGTTGATGCGCATAGGATAGTATCTCCTGTTCATGCGCCCGTATCGCCGCCATTCCGATAGACTGCACATAATCAATCGCCGCGCCCAGCGCAATCACTTCGGCAATCGCTGGCGTCCCCGCTTCAAAGCGATGAGGGGGCTCAGCATAGGTGCTTTTTTCAATGGTGACACGATCAATCATATCGCCACCACCCATGAAGGGGGGCATATCAGCCAGTATCTCTTGCTTACCCCACAGCACACCAACGCCATTCGGGCCATATAATTTATGCGCTGAAAACACATAGAAATCACATCCCAGCGCGGTCACATCAACTGGCATATGGATAGCGCCCTGGCAACCATCAACGACAAATAACGCATCAACAGATTTTGCTAGCTTGGCAATCTCGGCCAGCGGATAAACCGTACCCAGCACATTCGATACGTGCGGCACCGAAATGATCCGCGTTTTTTCGCTAATCATCGCGGTCATGGCTTGCATCGAAAAGCTACCATCTTCATCCATCGGAAAGGCTCGCAACACGGCACCAGTCCGTTCGGCAACCATCTGCCATGGCACGATATTGGCGTGATGATCGGCAATGCTGATAAGAATTTCATCGCCGTCCTGTAAACGTGGCAAGGCCCAGCTATGCGCAATCATGTTCAAGGCCATGGTCGCACCGGCGCTCAGCACAATCTCGTCAGGTGACGGGGCACCGATAAATCCAGCAACTTTCTGGCGTACCGATTCATAGGCATCGGTTGAGGCCTCGGACAGGAAATGCAAACCCCTATGTACATTCGAATAGGTATCCGTATAGGCTGATGTCAAAGCATCAATGACCTGTTGCGGCTTTTGCGCCGAGGCAGCAGAATCCAGATATACCAAAGGCTTGCCATGAATTTCGCGTGACAGGATCGGAAAGTCAGCGCGGATCGCATCAATATCAAAGACCGGTGTTTCAAGCGCTAGATTATCGGTCATAGTGACACCCCTTTTACCTCGGCCATCCAGCCATCACTGATATGCCGGAGCATAGAAGCCAAAGCCGCATTTTCCACCACATCGATTGCGTCATCCAGAAACGCGCCGATCAGCATGGCGCGCGCTGTTGCCTTTGGAATACCACGGCTGGTTAAATAAAAAAGTTGCGTTTCATCAAGTTCACCAACGGTGGCACCATGCGCACAGATTACATCATCGGCATAGATTTCCAATTCGGGTTTGGCATCGGCTTCGGCTTTGCGTGATAATAGCAACGCACGGCTCATCTGCTGGCCATCGGTTTTCTGGGCATCAGGTGCGACATGCACCTTGCCTTGAAACACTCCGCGTGACGCATCATCCAGCACCCCGCGGATAATCTGGTTTGAATGGCAATGCCCAACGGCATGATCCATATAGGTGGTGATATCATGATGCTGTTTGTCCCGGCCCAGATAGATTGCCGACAAACCGCATTCAGCCGTTTCGCCGGTCAGCGACACATGCGTTTCCAGTCGTGCAAGCTGGCCACCAGCCGAAATCGAAAAGCCGGCAAAGACTGATTCCTCTCCCAGCGCAATACCGGTCGCCGCAAGATGCACATTAGTGGCACCCTCTGCCTGCACCTTTGCATAATCAAGCCGCGCTTTATCAGCAAGACGAAGCGCAACAAGCGGTGCTGACAGACCGAGCTGGCTTTGATGCCATTCGCCAATCACAGCGCTGGCACCAGCACCAACATCGACCATCAAAACCGGATGCGCCGACACATTTTCTCCATCGCCTTCAAATACCAGCAATATAGGTTGCGTAATCTGCGCCCCTGCCGCAACCGACAACCGCAGCCCTGAACTCATCGCTGCTAACGACAGATTACCAACCGGATGATCGTTCGGGGCCAACCCCGCCACCTCGGTAGCAATCGCGTCAAAATCCGATGCCAGACTATGCGTTGCCACCATGCCATCAGGCAGTCCGTCAAGACTACTCACATCAAGCATGCCATTATAAAAGCGAATCATATGCGCCTGCATCTCGGCCGCAATCTTGGCTATCGGTGCACTTGTTTCACGTCTTGTTTCACCACCTTGAATAGCAGGCACAAGATCACGCGCTACCACCGCCCCAAGCCGCGTAAAGCGCCATGCTTCGGCATGTGCATCCGGCCAGCCATTGGCCTGCCAGCGCGCTAACGCATCACCGCGCGCACCGCCAAGTCCGACCAGCTGATCAAGATTAGGCTGCATCGTCGATGCCAGCATAGCCCTGCTCCTCTACTTCAAGTGCCAGCGACTTATCGCCAGATTTACGGATTTTGCCACCTGCCAGAATATGCACATAATCTGGCACGATATAATCCAGCAGACGCTGATAATGCGTAATCACTAGCATCGAACGCGCGGGGTCACGTAACATATTGACCCCTTCCGATACGATCTTCAACGCATCGACATCAAGCCCTGAGTCGGTCTCATCAAGCACCGCCATAGTTGGCTCAAGTAAAGCCATCTGCAGAATTTCATAGCGTTTTTTTTCACCACCGGAAAAGCCGACATTGACTGCCCGCTTAAGCATCTCATCATTAATGCCAAGAATTTTGGCTTTCGCCCGCACCATTTTTACAAATTCAAGCTGATCGACTTCAGCCTGACCAGCTTCGATACGGCGGGCATTGACCGCCGCGCGCAAAAAGCTCATGCCGCCGACGCCGGGTAATTCAACCGGATATTGAAACGCCAGAAACATACCAGCCCGGGCGCGCTCATCGGGTTCCATCTCCAGCATCGAAACGCCATTCATCAAAACATCGCCACCTGTCACGTCATAGCCATTGCGACCAGAAAGCACATAGGACATGGTGCTTTTGCCCGATCCATTCGGCCCCATGATGGCATGTATTTCGCCGGCATTAATGGTCAGATTAATACCTTTGAGTATCGGTGTATCGCCAACCGATGCGTGTAGATCCCTGATTTCAAGTAAAGCTGTCATAAAATTATCCTGTCTGAGATTAACCAACCGAGCCTTCAAGGCTGATTCCAATAAGTTTCTGTGCTTCGACGGCAAATTCCATCGGCAATTCCTTCATCACTTCCTTACAGAAGCCATTGACGATCAATGATACGGCATCTTCTTCATTGATTCCGCGTTGTAGACAATAGAACAGCTGATCTTCGGAAATGCGTGAGGTTGTCGCTTCATGTTCGATCTTCGCACTGGGGTTGCGCGAGACAATATAGGGCACCGTATGCGCACCGCATTTATCACCCACCAGAAGCGAGTCACATTGCGTAAAGTTACGGGCATTCTCGGCACCTGGTTGCATCCGCACAAGCCCGCGATAGCAATTTTGCGACTTACCTGCCGAAATCCCCTTCGAGATGATCGTCGAACGGCTACCTTCGCCGATATGGATCATTTTCGTGCCCGTATCGGCTTGTTGCATGTTATTCGTCAAAGCCACCGAATAGAATTCGCCCACCGACTCCTTGCCTTGCAGAATACAGGACGGATATTTCCAGGTGATCGCCGAACCGGTTTCAACCTGTGTCCATGAAATTTTTGACCGGTCACCGCGACAGGCGCCACGTTTGGTGACAAAATTATAGATCCCGCCTTTGCCGTTTTCATCACCCGGATACCAGTTTTGCACGGTTGAATATTTGATCTCGGCATCCTGCATCGCAACCAGCTCGACAACCGCCGCATGCAGCTGATTTTCATCGCGTTGCGGCGCCGTACAGCCTTCCAGATAGCTGACATAGGATTCGTCTTCGGCGATAATCAGCGTCCGTTCAAATTGACCAGTATTCTGTTCATTGATCCGGAAATAGGTCGATAGCTCCATCGGGCAGCGCACACCTTTCGGGATATAAACAAATGACCCGTCGGTGAAGACCGCGCTGTTCAGCGCCGAAAAATAGTTATCGGCAACCGGCACCACTGATCCCATATATTTTTTGACTAATTCGGGATAATCACGGATCGCCTCGGAAATCGGACAGAAAATCACCCCAGCCTTGGCCAATTCACCGCGAAAGGTCGTTGCCACCGATACCGAGTCAAACACCGCATCAACCGCCACGCCTGCCAGCATTTTTTGCTCATTCAAAGGGATTCCCAGCTTTTCATAGGTCGCCAGCAATTCCGGATCGACCTCATCAAGCGATTTCAGCTTTTCAGCATCTTTCGGCGCCGAATAGTAATAGACATCCTGATAATCAATCGGCGCAATATTCAGCTTCGCCCAGTCTGGCGATGTCATTGTCAGCCATTTTGCATAGGCTTTCAGCCGCCATTCCAGCATCCATTCCGGCTCGTCTTTCTTGGCTGAAATGAATCGAATGATATCCTCGTTAAGCCCTTTAGGAGCCTTATCACTTTCGATATCAGTGACAAATCCGTATTTATATTTGCCTGTTGCCGCTTCCATCTGTTCGATGGTCTGGGTTGTTGCCGCCATAAGTTTTCCTCTTACTCGCTAAATCTATTATCTCAAGTCTGATTAAAATCTCGTTTAAGTCTCGTCTAAATCCTAATTCATCCGCTCTGCATAGGGTGCATCACCATTTTGTGCATCATCATCTTGCCGACCATTAGGCGCGTGGTCTGCCGCTATTCGCACAGGAAATAATTGCGCCGGATCGGTCAGATCCTCTAGCGTCACCGCTTCGAGTGCGCCGCGGATGGCCAGATTGACACGGTTCCAGTTATTCGCCATGAAACAGCAATGCGACACAGCACAAGGATCCGGCGCGCCATCGACACAATCGGTGACCGCAATCGGCCCTTCCATCGCTTCGACAATATCAACCAACGAAATCGAACGCGCTGGTCGGACCAGCCGATAGCCGCCATTCACCCCGCGTTGCGTGGCCAGCAGATCAGCCGCCAGCAGCGCTTTCGCCACCTTAGCCACGGTTGGCTGTTTCAATCCAGTCAACTCGGCCAGTAACGCGGTCGCCACGGTTTCATCGCGCTTATGCGCCAATGCGCCAAGCACGATAATCGCGTAATCTGTCATCCGGTTCAGCCTGATCATACCGTTTCCTGTTTCCGCTTTATTGACACCGTCTGCGCAACTTAAGAGGCAAAAACGGGCGATATATGCGAATGATTATCATAATCAAGACTAATTTAGTCCTGATTGAGTAGATATAGGGAAACCCGACTATATTTCAAGACTTATCACCTGCACATTATGGCAAAATTTATTCTGAAAGCCGGAAATATAGCCGCGAGAGGCAACGCCAAAAAAGCATGTATAATAAATGTGCTTAAGCGGCGTCCAAATGCATAAAGCCCAGCCAGATAAAGCGGGCATGAATAAAGATATTAGTTAAAAGCCTCACGGCGCAGCAGATAGCGTTCGCCATCCAGACTGTCGAAAACCTCGTCGATATCGGGATGGCAAACAGGGCCATTCTCGCCATCGGCCAATAGATTTTGCTGGCTTACATAGGCGGTGTAATAGCTATCAGCATTTTCCGCCAGCAGATGATAGAAAGGCTGGTCTTTTTCCGGCCGCGCTTCGGCAGGGATCGAATTATACCATTCTTCGCTATTATCGAATTCGGGATCGACATCAACGACGACGCCGCGAAACGGATACAGCCGGTGCCGTACAATCGCGCCAATGCTGAATTTCGCATATTTGTCGTTCATCATGAAAGCCCTTTAAGGTGCCCTATAGCCAGGGTCATATTGCGTGATCGGATACGGGTGAAACAAAAGCGTTGTGCGAACAGCCTCTAGCTAGCCCCAAACTCTAACACAAGACTCAAACACAAGACTCTAACACCTGATTCTATGCTGGGAGCCACAGACACCGCATCGTTCCGGACAGGCATCAATAACTATGCGCCTATGCCGATAGAGTAGATGCCCGATAAATTAGATGCGGTCTTTGACTTTAAGCACCTGCTTGCCACGATACATGCCGGTTTTCAGGTCAATATGATGCGGGCGGTGCAATTCGCCAGTTGTTTTATCTTCGACATAGGCGTCACTGCTCAGCGCATCATGGGCGCGGCGCATATTCCGCTTTGATTTGGTGATCTTACTTTTTGGAACAGCCATGTTATTGCTCGTCTATCTGAAATAGGGTCTTATCTGAAACAAGTCTGACGCGATCCATCACGGGATCATTGCACCAAACTTCGGGTGGTGTAGGCGAAAAGCCACCGCATGTCAACCAAAAGCCCGTTCATTGCCCCTGCCCGCAATGCGGCAAACAAAAGGATAAAACAGACCTGCCAATCACGTTTTGGTGAAGCCTGCATAATTCATCATTGCATTAACGTTTTGTAAATTATTTATTCCTAATACTTGCCTCTAGAGCCAGTGCGCTGGCCATACCTTAGAGGAGGCAGACATGACAACAAGACCATTTACCATCACTTCAATCCATGTTCCCGATCCCAACCGTTACGGCCTCGGTCGCTATGGAAACACCCGCCGGACGATGGCGATGTTGCGCGGCATTATCATCGCTTTGATTCTGTGTGTGCTAGCGATCCCCTTTGTGACCGAGGCCGATGCAGGCACTCCCCAGCAGATTAATGCCCAACAGACCATAGGCGCCCAGATCAGCGCGCTCCGGCAACAGGCCGCGGCTGGATCGCCAGCGGCACAGTTCCGCCTTGGCATGGCGTTTCAGACTGGCCAGCATGTTACTCAGGATATGACCGCCGCGCATCATTATTACAGCCTTGCCGCCACCCAGGGGCATGCACGCGCGCAATTTCGGCTTGGTTTTCTGTATGAACGCGGGCTTGGCGTTGACCAGAGTTTCAGACGCGCGGCACATTTCTATCATCAGGCGGCACATCAGAACCATACCGTTGCCCAGCATAATCTGGCGATCCTGTTTGCGCATGGCAAAGGCGTCAAGCGCAACCTGCAGCATGCCTATGGCTG
>NZ_CBFHNB010000079.1:0-7064 GCF_965657105.1 Puniceispirillum sp. (SeqCode) | reverse complement strand
AATATTGGCACGATCATAAAGGCGCCATGGTCAATGCAATCCGTACACGAAAAGCTATTCAGGACGCCGATATCGTTGTTGTAAGATTCGGCGAAAAATATAAACAGTGGAATGCGGCATTTGACGCAGGCTATGCGGCCGCCCTTGGTAAATCACTTATTGTTCTGCATGGTGCAGAACATCAACATGCCTTAAAGGAGGTTGATGCCGCCGCCCTAGCTGTTGCCGAAGACCCAAAGGCTGTTGCTGATATTTTGCGTTATGTGCTGACACAAAAGCTTCCCGGTTAAAGATCAGATGTCACCACAATATGATTATAGAATGATACCGGCCTATGTCTGACCGTTCTGTTTTGCTCGGCGTGTCCGCCAATTCGTCTATGTCAAAAGGCATCCTTCAGATTTGCCTTGCCATGTTGATTATTCCGGCTATTGATGTCTGTGCCAAAACGCTAGGGCGGAGCTTTGATCCGTTACAAGTCACATTTTTTCGGTTCTTTATGCAGATATGTCTTTTACTGCCTTTGGTAATCTATAATCGACTGTGGACGATTCCGCCTGGCACTTTGGCCATACAATGTATGCGCGGCATTACGCTTGTGATCGCTACATTCTGTTTTTTCTGGGCCATTCAGCATCTTCCATTGGCCGAAGCGATTGCGATCTTTTTTGTCCAGCCTCTTATTTTGACAGGTTTATCGGTTCTGATACTGGGCGAAACGATCCGTATGCGGCGTATTTTTGCAATTATATTTGGTTTGATCGGAGCCATGATGGTTTTGCAGCCAAGCTTCGTGATTTTTGGGTGGCCAGCTTTGCTACCACTTGTGTCAGCCGTATCAATGGCATTTTACATGATATTTACAAGCCGCATTTCATCGGTTGCGCATCCGTTTCAAATGCAGTTTGTCGTTGGTTTGGTTGCCGTTATTGCGTTGGGCATAGTTATGATTTTAGGGCAGTTTGCTGATATTCCGGGGACAGGCTTTTTGTCTACAGATAGTCGTCATATTAAGTGGATTGTGGGCATGGGCATAGCCTCGACCATTGGCCATATGTTCATTGTTTTTTCAACACAGAATGCCCCTGCTAGCGTGCTGGCACCGTTCCAATATGTTGAAATCGTCACGGCCGCCTTATTTGGCTATCTATTTTTTAATGATACGCCTGCCGATACGACGTTCGTGGGTACATTTATCATTATTGCGAGTGGTGTTTATTTGTTTCATCGCGAACGCGTCGTTGCGCGTCAAATGGCAAAAGAAGATAGTTAGTAGCGACGAATGAAAATAAAAATGTATCTGTCATGAAGTTAGGATTTATTGGGGTAGGGGCGTTAGGGTCGCTTTTTGGCGGTGCGTTAGCGGATGCTGGTCATAATGTGACTTTGGTAATCCGCAATGAAGCGCATCGCAATGCTGTATGCCGTTCTGGATTGAGGTTGGTGCGCGATAGTGGTGAGAGCATGATCAAGGTACCAACAATCGCCCCAACCGACACATATGTGCCATTTGACATAATATTTGTTTTTACCAAAACAGGCGCAACAGCCGAAGCTATTAGGGCTGTGTCGCATATGATTGACGATGCAACATGTTTGGTCAGTGTGCAGAATGGGCTTGGTAACGATGATCTATTGGCGGATTTTGTTGGATATGAACGGGTAATATATGGAACAACAACAGCCCCTGCGGATTTACTTGGCCCTGGGCATGTCGTATCGCATGGACAACATCTGACACAGATTAACGCCGCACGGTCAGATAGCGCCAAGATCGCCGCGCAACTAGCTACGATGTTAACTAGCGCAGATATGCCAACCGTGGTTAATGATGACATTGATACTGTCATCTGGGGCAAGGTTGCGTTTAACACCGCCATCAATGCAATCTGTGCATTGGTCAATGGCACACCCGGTACAATTGCCGATTCTGTATATCTTTCTAATCTGGCGCGGGCGGTGGTTATGGAAAGCTGTGCGGTCGCCCATGCTGATGGCATTATGATTGATCCACAGAATGTTCTGGCAATTATCGAGATGGCAGGGCGTGAACATCGCACGCATAAGCCATCAATGGTGCATGATGTGATGGCAATGCGCAAAACCGAAATTGACGCGCTCAATGGCGCTGTCATAGCTCTTGGTAAAAAACATAATATAGCAACACCTTTGAATGAGGCGTTATTTGCTCTGATTAAAGGTGTTGAAGCGCAATATGAAAAAAACACTAGATAAAGTGCCAGAATGCGCGTCATAGTGGTCTTTAAGATATGTTGTTTTGGAGTTGAAAATGCAGTCAGTGGCACTTGATGTAACCTATCCAAAAGCCCCAACCGGTATGAGTGAAGCCGAATGGCATGCACGGGTTGATCTGGCTGCCTGTTATCGTCTAACGCATTATTATGGCTGGACCAGCGTCGTTTATAATCATATCACCCTCAGGATTCCGGATACTGAAACCTTTCTTATAAATCCCTTTGGCTTGACCTATGACGAAATTACCGCCTCAAATCTGGTGCGCATAGATTTGGATGGAAACAAGCTTGATAATAATGATGCGCCGATCAATTTGGCAGGTTATCTGATTCATTCGGCTATTCATCGTGCCCGTCCTGATGATCTGCATTGTGTAATGCATACGCATGAACCGATTAGCCAGGCCATGTCAGCGATCAATGCCAAAGCCATACCATTGGTTCAAGAAGGGTGTCAGCTTTTTGAGCGTGTAGGCTATCATGATTTTGAAGGCATTGTTCTGAACGCTGATGAGCAGGGGCGCTTAAAAGCAGCTTTGGGCCAAGATAATCATACATTACTGTTGAAAAATCATGGTCTTTTAACGGCTGGTCCAACGGCAATATGGGCATTTGTCAGACATCAGGTCTTTATCCGCAATTCGGATGTCCAGTTACGGGCGATGGCATCAGGTGCTGAGATCAGCTATATCCCTGACGATGTGATGCGTCATACACGCGAACAATTCGAAGGCGGGAGTGCGCAAGGTGGTGCCAAAGTGCGTCATCCTGAATGGCCAGCTTTCTGGCGGATGCTTGATCGTATTGACCCAAGATGGAAAAGCTAACACATGACAAATAATAGTAATCCTCTGCCAGAAAACGCATCCGTTGTCGTTATTGGTGGCGGCATAATGGGCTGTTCAACGCTTTATCACCTAGCTAAACGCGGTATCAGTGATGCCATTCTTCTTGAGCGTAACAAGCTGACTTCCGGAACCACTTGGCACTCAGCTGCCCAGGTGCGCGCATTGCGCTCAACCCGAAATCTGACTGATCTTATTCGCTATTCGATAAGTCTGTATGAAACGTTAGAAGAAGAAACTGGACAGAATGTTGGCTGGATCAATAAAGGATCGCTTTCCATTGCTACGAATGAAGACCGGATGGTGCATATAAAACGTCAGGAAGCTTTGGCCAATCTATTTGGCGTTGAAGCCTATTCAGTCTCAAAAGATGAGGCAATGGAACGATGGCCATTAATGAATGGTGAGGATGTGCTTGGCGCCGTATGGTCGCCGGATGATGGACGGGTCAGTCCGTCAGATTTATGCGCTGGCCTTGTCAAAGGTGCCAAAATGCGTGGGGCAAAGATATTCGAAGATACCGGCGTAACGGGTATTCTGACTAAAGGTGGCCGTATTGTCGGGGTTGAAACCGACAAAGGTACGATCCGTTGTGATGCTATCGCGTTATGTACGGGTTTGTGGAGTCGAAATGCCGGCGCATTGGCCGGCGTCGATATACCGGTCTATCCATGTGAACATTTTTATCTGCTGACTAAGCCCGTTGCAGGTGCCGAAGGCAATTTACCAACCTTGTCAGATCATGATGGGCATCTTTATATCCGTGATGATTCGGGCGGGTTGCTGGTTGGCTGTTTTGAACCAATGGCAAAAGCCATTGATCCAGATCGCCTTGGTGACGATTTTGCTTTTCAGCTATTGCCTGAAGACTGGGATCATTTTGAGCCAATGATGATGAATGCCTTGCATCGATTGCCTGCGTTGGAAACAGCCGAAGTACGTATGCTGCTTAATGGGCCAGAAAGCTTTACCCCGGATGGCAGCTTTATGCTGGGCGAAACTGCCGAAACAAAGGGACTGTTTCTTGGTTGTGGAATGAATTCGGTTGGTATTGCAACTGGTGGCGGTGCCGGGATGGCACTAGCAGATTGCATCATTGATGGGGCGACGCAGACTGACCTTTATGAAGCTGATCCCAAACGTTTCCCCGATTGCTTTAATAGCGCAGAGGCATTGGCTAGCCGTGCGCCAGAGGTGCTGGGTAAACATTACGAAATCACCTATCCCGGGCGACAATGGCACAGTGCACGAGGGCTTCGTACATTGCCCCTACATGCTTCATGGGTCAGAGAAAAAGCGCATTTTGGCCAGGTTTTCGGGTTTGAACGCCCTATGTATTTTCAAAAGCAAGATGAACCAAAACTTGGTTTCGGGAAACCTGATTGGTTTGATCACGTTGGCCGCGAAGTTAGCTACGCGACAAATGATGTTGCCATTTTCGATCAATCAAGTTTTGGCAAGATCAGCATTACCGGTCGGGATGCTGAAACCATGCTGAACCGCCTTTGTGCCAATAACATGTCTAGACCAGCTGGACGCGCCACCTACACGACCATGGTAAATGAAAAAGGTGGTATCGAGAGTGATTTGACAAGTCTGCGTTTTGATGACGAGAGTTACCGTCTATATGTTGGTTCATCAGCTATCAAGCGTGATTTGTCCTGGCTCCGTGAACATGTCAATGCAAATGAGCAGGTCGAGATACATGATCACACCATTCAATTTGCGACTATAGCCGTAATGGGGCCAAAGGCTTCGGTGATGATGAGATCGCTGGGCGCTGATTGGCTTGACGAGCTTGGTTATTTTACCCATGCACGTAATGAAATTGCGGGCATCATGGTTGATGCCGTAAGGCTTTCTTATGTTGGCGAGGCGGGCTGGGAGCTCACCTGTGCATGTGAAGATGCTGAAAGGCTCTATACCGCATTAAACGAAGCTGGTGCTCGTCCTGCTGGCACTTTGGCGCAATCATCAATGCGCATTGAAAAACAGTTTCTTGCCTATGGGCATGAGCTGGATACAGATGTGTCACCTATGATGGCTGGCCTTGGTTTTACCGTTGATATGCAGCATTTATTTATTGGCTATGAAGCTATACAAAAGGCGATGGAAACGCCCACAAAACAGACTATTGTCAGTTTGCGTCTAGCTGATGTGAATGCGGTGCCTTTGGGTAATGAGCCTGTCTATCATGATGGCGAGATTATCGGCAAAACGACATCGGCAAGTTTTGGCTACCGTATTGGCTGTCCTGTAGCTTTGGCCTATATTGACAGCATAAGCGCAGTTGATGGCACCGACGTTTTCATCGATATTGCGGGCACGCATTTCATCGCAAGCGTTTCACGCAAAGCTCTGTTTGATCCAGATGGGCTTCGGATGCGCCGAAGCTAGAACATAGTCAAAGCTATACTAAGCTATCCTAAACAAAACGGTTGACGATATTCTCCAGATATTCCTGTTTGCCTTATACGGGGTCAGGGTTGAAATCTTCTGCCAGCACCTTGTCGGCTAGACTATCCAGCCCATATTTCCCATCCATGATGTTGCCGCCACAATCAGACTCCCATCCAACTTAGCGATCAACAAGATTTTGTTGCAAGCTTCCATCTTCGAGCATCGCGGCGGCGGCTTTAAGGCCGCGCGCGCAGACATCCATACCGCCAATATGTGCTAATATTAGGTCCTGCCGATCAATTGATTGACGGCGAAGTTTGGCATCAAAATTTGTGCCGCCATTTTCAAATCCCCCATGTCTTAAAATCTGATAATAGGCAAGAGCGACCTCAGCTACATTATTTGGAAATTGATCAGTATCCCAACCTAACTGGTAATCGTTATGATTCATATCGATCGAACCAAAAATACCAAGTGCATTGGCAAGCGCCAATTCATGTTCAAAACTATGACCTGCTAAAATAGCGTGGCCTTGTTCGATATTGACCTTGATTTCAGCATCAAGTCCATAACGCTTGAGAAATCCATATACTGTGGCAACGTCAAAATCATATTGATGTTTTTTAGGTTCTTGTGGTTTTGGTTCGATCAGGATAGTGCCATCAAATCCTATATTATGCTTATAATCGCCAACCATATTCAAAAATCTGCTCATTTGATCCATTTCGTGATCAACCTCTGTATTGAGCCAGGTTTCATAGTATTTACGGTCACCCCATAACACATAATTTGCGCCCCCCAATTGCTTGGTGGAGTCAAGACAGGTTTTGCCTGTTGCTGCGGCAAAGATGAACACATCCGCATTAGGGTTGGCGCCACCACTCATATAGCGACGATGCGAAAATAGGTTTGCTGTGCCCCAAAGTAATTTCACTTTGGATGCTTCCATTTTCTCCTGAAAATAGTCGGTTATTTCCTGCAATTACGGGTGTTCTCGGCAAAGCTTGTGCCTTCGGGACACACATTGACATCATGAAAGCAGAAAAAGGGTGTGCTCAGCAGGCTGAAGATATCAAATGCGACATCGGCTTTCAGTTTTTCGGCATCCATAGCATTGCCCTTGGCAGGATCCCAATGTGACGCAAACCATGGTCGTTCAAAAAGTTTCGCCACCAAATGGGTCGTTACCAGGCCAGACAAAATTGTGCCAATAACAGATCGCAAAGCGCAGGTGATCTTCCATATGTTTACCAAGCACCATTTCATCTACATCATAATGTTTAAAGGCAAATGGATTTGAGCTATCGGCATCCTCAAAGGTGATTTTCTGATCGAGTCAAAAAAATGAAGTGGGCATAATGATCAGGTTCCTTGATGTAAACGTGGTTGTTTTTTATACGGCTTAAATCAGATTAACGTATCGTTTTGGTGGCAGCATAAAGTTGCTGCCATTGGTGCCGACGATGCCTAAGCGCGTCTTTTATCATCGCATCTGGGCTAATGGTTTCTATGATGTCAGGCTTGCGTAAAATTGTGGCGGTGTCTGCGGCGCTATAGGATTTGC
>NZ_CBFHNB010000078.1:0-7337 GCF_965657105.1 Puniceispirillum sp. (SeqCode) | reverse complement strand
TGTAGGTGAGGTCATGGTGCCCGATGCCAGAATCGAACTGGCGATTGATGATTACGAATCAACTGTTATACCACTTAACTAATCGGGCTGATCTATAGCGCTAGGTGCCATATTTGGTATAATTTGCTTTACCAATTTTGACAATCCAACTGTTTAGGCCAGATAATCTGGCTAATCCTGGTTAATAAGGCGGCGTCAGACAGGCTCATCAAATAACGGCGTTAGCCGGTCTGGCCGCTGCCAGACAAGCTGGGCAAAGCTGTCACAATCGGGGCAATGGCTTTGCCAGTCATCATGCAGGCTTTTGCAGGCACCACATTGCCAGCCTTGCGGGCGTGGGGCTTTGCTGGCCGCAACAAGGGCCGCATTGGCATCATCCTGATGACCATTGGCCTGTGCAATACGTGCCGCCACCTGCCACGCATCGGCATCACGGCGGTTTTCGGGTATCGCGGTGATCTGGCCAGCGGCTTCACCATCAAGCCCCACATCAAGCGCCTTATTGGCGATAATGCACCGCGCCGCATCAGCTATATTCGCATCAGCTGGAATCAGCGTCATCAGCTTGGCGATGAATCCACCATCATTTACCTGCCATGCTAGCTTCAGCCGGTTGGCGATCTCGGCATGCGGGGTGACGCCAAAAGCCTTTTCCAGCATTTTAACCGCTTTCCGGTTAGCGCCTGTTTCAAGATATATGTCGCTGAGCATAAGCACCGCTGGCACAAACCCGGGCGCATCCTTGATGATCCGTATCAGCAGTTTTTGCGCGCCCTGACGATCGGCATTCTGGGCATGTTCACACGCATCCATATATAACAAAGTGGTGCGTTGTGACTGAATATTATCGCCGCCTTCATTCGATCCCGATTGCCCGGATCGCCGCTGGCTGGCAAGCACATCAAGTGCTGGCAAGGCGGCCTGCCAATTATGTTTTGCCGCTTCAAGTTGAACAATATGCGCAGCAGCCAATGTCGATTTGGGTCGCAATGCCAACGCCTTGCGGGCTGACGCCAGCGCGGCATCAGGCGCATCATCGTCGAGCGCCAGCCGCATCATGCCTATATGCCCCAGAAACGCGCTGTCATCTTCGGCAATCAGGCTGGTGAAATATCGTCGCGCAGCCTGATGATCGCCAGCCAAGGCCGCGGCCTGTGCCGCCAGCAGGTTGGTCAGTTGCGGGGCATCCAACAACCGGCGCGCGCGTGCGGCTTGGCGCTTGGCTTCGGCGGGTTCACCTGCCGAGACCGCCATCAAACCCAATGTCAGCGCTTTATGACCAGCCACATCGCGGCGCTTCTGTACCGAACTGCCAAGCCAGCCTGGCAGTGATTTTATCAGCCGGTAAAGCCGGTCAAAAAATACCATACCCAGCGCAAATATAATGACCAACGCCACCGCAAGACTGGTGCGCATTTCAAGCCGCCATCCCAGCCACTCGACCTGCACATATCCTGGTTGCGCGGCCAGCCAACTTGCCGATGCTGCCGCTGCCAGAATGAACAGAAATAAAACCGCAAGCCGTATGAGCATTACCCGGCCTCGGCCATATCTGCCAGCACCGCGGCCACAAGCTGTGTTATCGCCGCATCAAGAGCATAGCGCGCCTTCGCCACCCTCTGCCATTCGGTCAAAGTCGGCACATCACGCCCTTGCCATGCTTGTGCCACCTTCAAGGCAGCATCAAAATCATTCGTTGTTACCGCAGCTTCAAAGGCCGCAAGCTGACCTGCCGGGCTATCAGCCGCAAGGTCAGTCGCGCGCAGATTAACCAGCTTGCCAAGCTTGGCACCTGCCTGTCCTAGCAAGGAGTCATCCTTGTCCTTGCTATGCAATGTATCAGCCATGGCGGCAATCACCATATCTGCATTATGTAGCAAGTCAGCACGGCTTGGAGGGTTGCGCGCCAATATGTCAGAAAGGCTATCCACATCAAAATCGAGACCGCCTTTTATCACAAGTGCCTGCAAAATATCATGCCACTGGCTTACTGGCCGGCCAGCCATATTGTCAGCCAGCAATCCACTAACTGCCACCAGTGCCGCTTGTGACAATATAGCAGCTGGTTGCGCCGCTTCTATGGGTTGCGACACGTCACGCGATAACAGCTTGGCCGAATCAGCGTCGATTTTCAGGTCTGTTGTCAGGTCTGTTTTCGGGTCTATTGTCGAATCTGTGGCATCCTCAATCGATGCTGATACGTCCCTGCCATTTGCCAGCTCGGCCAGTGTCGCCAAATTATCTTCAAGCGTGCTAAGACGCGTTGCCAGTTCCACCAGACGCTTTGCCGCTTCGTCACTTACAACCACACCTGTTGGCAAGGCCGCTACCTGTTCGGTGATCTTTGCGTCCAGATCACGCCGGGCATCATCATAGGCCTGCTTATTATCATCAACCAAACCTTCCAACGCTGTCAGCCGCATGTTCAAGGCATCGACCTGCGCACGCGTGGCTTCCTGTTGTCCCAAAGCCGTCTGATCCTGACTTTGATAAAGGCTATATGACGCCACCGCGAGGCTGATAACAGCCGATGCCACTGCCGTGATAATGCCAGCAGACACCCCCAAAGATATCCCTACAGTATTTTTTGCTGACATGGTTGGTTCACGATCAGACGATGAGGCCGCCGATGGTTTTTCGACCGCATCACCCTCAATCGTATCAGCAGACGGTTTTTTTGCTTTTAACGTCATCCTGCCCTGCCCTTATCTATTCCCTGCCGCCTCTGGTTGGCCTGACGATTTGCCGCCCGACGATCTACCGCCCGACGATCCACTAATGTCGCGATCGCCAGAATGCGGCTACGAGACGGTCTTTTACTGACCCATATATGTTCCCAGCCTGACCCGGCCGCATCAGCAATCGCCGCGCTACCCGCGATGACGCTTATTCTGCTTCTATGTTGCCACAGATTTCCCGCTTTAAGCAATTCGACAAACAAGGCTGCGGTGCGGGCTGACATAAGAATGACCGAAACCATACCCCTATTTTCCAGATGCTGTGCAACTGCCGGATCGACAATTTCAACAGGAACCATGTCATAAACCGGCATATCAATGACGCTGATATCATGCACCGCTAGCGCCGCCTGCATATCAAAACTTTTTTGCGCGGCTGATGGCCACAAAACAGCCAGACCGCCAGCCAGATGTGCTGCTAGGATTTTCGGCACCAGCCCCGAACCGCCGCCATGGCCAACCGTGACATCCTTGAATCCCGCCAGCCGTGCTGCTATGCCCGTCGCCGTGCCGACGACAAAGACCGGCTTATCTAACCAAGAAGCCAATCTTGGTGTTTCGAGTCTCAGTGTTTCGGTAAAACAGGTAACAGCATTACGGCTGGTAAAAATCAACGCTGAAATAGCTGTGGCGTCGGGCAGGTCATAATGCGTATATGGCACCAATGTCATCACCGGCATAGCCATGGCCGCCACCGCGCGTCTTTGCAGTGACGCCACATCACGCATCGCATCGGCAAGAGGGCGGGTGGATAATGTCAGATGGTGCTTTTTATGTGCCATCGCATCACTTTGCTTGATCCAGCTTGAATAATCGACAGGGCTATATTTGTGAACATAGCGCATTTTGCATATTGATGCTGAGCTTTATTATCCGGTGTTTTAAAATAGCTGTTTGCGCTTAGGCCAGAAAGCCGCGCCCACCTGCCTCATCAAGCAACGCCACGCCAACATTGATGCCAAGCGTCACCGCCTCATCCTTGCTAGCTGTCATTGTGCACCGAAAGGCGGCGCTACCATCGGTGCTAAGCACCATACCATCCAGACGCAGTGTCTTATCATCAACAAAGCGGGCGCTGGCGGCAATGGGTGTGTGACAGGACCCGTCAAGATACGCCAGCATCGCGCGCTCGGCTGTAACCTCGATCGTGCTATTGATACATGCTAATGGGGCTACCGCATCGAACACCGCCTGCTGGCGTGTTGCCTTTTCACCTTTTGCTAGGCTTGGGTCACATAGCTGCACGGCTAATGCGCCTTGCGCCGCCGCCGTTGGCATGATCTGTTCGTCAAGCGGGGTATAATCAAGCGTCAATTTCAGACGCTTCAGCCCTGCAACCGCCAAAATGATCGCGTCGTAATCACCCTGATTAAGCTTGGCGATACGTTTATTGATATTACCGCGTAAAAGCGTAATGCGCAGATCCGGGCGATGATGCAATAGCAAAGCCCGACGCCGCACTGAAGATGTGCCCACGATAGCACCGTCAGGCAGCGCATCAAGATCCGCATAGCCACCAAGCAGCGCATCACGGCGGTCTTCACGTGGCAAAACTGCCCCGATCATTGTACCAGCGGCAAAATCACTTTCCATATCTTTCATGGAATGCACCGCCGCATCGCTTTCTCCGTCCAGCAGACTACGTTCTAGCTCTTTGATGAAAACACCTTTACCGCCTACCTCGACAAGCGGACGATCAAGAATACGATCACCCTTGGTGGTAAACGGCTCAATCCGGCTTACAACCGGTTTCAGGGCAACCCGCACAAGTTCGGCCTGCGCCATCGCAAGCGTTGACGCACGACTGGCAAGCACAAGGGGGGTGGCAGAAAAATAACTAGCGTCAGGTTTCATCACCGCCATATCTAATGCGCCAACGCCCGCTTGCATAGCCCAAAAAAGCGCCAAAAAATCTAGTATCAACCGCTTGCACCATGATACCATACTGTCAACGCCGATAATGCGGCCTGAAAATCTGGAAAGATCACCCCCCTAATGGCGAAAGACGTAATGGCAAAAGATTTTACCATCCTGGGCATAGAAAGCAGTTGTGACGAAACCGCTGCCGCCATTGTCAGTGCTGACAAATCAATCCATGCCAATAAAATTGCATCACAAATCGAAACTCATGCCAAACATGGCGGCGTTGTTCCAGAGGTAGCTGCCCGGGCACATCTAGATATGATTGACGATGTTATTGCCGCGGCACTTACCGATGCTGATATGACATTTGATGATATTGACGGCATTGCTGCCACTGCTGGGCCTGGTCTTATAGGCGGGGTTATTGTTGGGACGGTTGCGGCCAAAGCGATCGCCGCCGCTAGATCCATCCCCTATTATGCTGTCAATCATCTTGAAGGCCATGCGCTTAGTGGCCGCTTATGCAGTGACATCGACTTTCCCTATCTTTTATTACTGGTGTCTGGCGGACATACCCAGCTTCTGGCGGTCACTGCGCCTGGCACATATCATCGCATGGGCACCACGATGGATGATGCCGCTGGCGAGGCTTTTGACAAATGCGCCAAAATCATGGGGCTTGGCTATCCGGGCGGCCCTGCCATTGAAGCCGCCGCCGCTTCAGGTGATGCCAAATCGATTCGCCTGCCACGCCCATTACGCGGCGCAGATAATTGTCATTTTTCCTTTTCCGGACTGAAAACCGCTTTGGCTACAAAACTGGCACAATTAGGCGGTGTCCAGACGGCGCCAATCCACGATCTGGCGGCCAGTTTGCAAGCTGCCATTGCCGATTGCCTTGCCGATAGAACCAAACGCGCGATGCAGATTTTCGCCACCCAAATCAACACCGAAACCACTAACACCACCAACACCCTTGTCATTGCTGGCGGCGTTGCTGCAAATAAGGCAATTTTTGCCCGGCTTCACACCGAAGCTGATGCGGCTGGATTTCAGATTGTTGTGCCGCCGGCAAAATTATGTACTGACAATGCCGCGATGATCGCTTGGGCAGCACTTGAACGTCATGACCGGCCAGACCAACTGGATTTTGACCCCCGCCCCCGCTGGCCGCTTGATCCTGACGCCAGCCCACCGCCAGGCCGTGGGGTGCGTCAATGACTATGAATCCGGTGATCATTGGGGGCGGTAGCTGGGGGTGCGCCATTGCCAGTGCCTTAATCCGCACAGGCCAGCATGTTGAGCTTTTGGTGCGCCGTCAGGCAACTGTCGATGCGCTTGCCGCTGGTCGATGTGTGCAATTGCCTGATGCCGCGCAGATGCCGTCAATGACGGCCAGCCTTGCGCCGACATGCCTGCAAACGGCCAGTATGATTTTTGTTGTGGTGCCGGTTGTCGCCAATCCAGCCGCCTTTGACACCATTGCCACGCATGCAACAACTGGTGTACCGGTCATTTTATGCGCCAAGGGAATCACAAGCCATAATGGCCAGGGCGCTCAACTCCTGACTCATGCCGCACAACAGGCGTTACCTGATCATCCGATCGCGGTCTTTTCGGGGCCCAGCTTTGCCGATGAGGTTTTGGCTGGCCTGCCTGCCGCCCTTGTCGCCGCCGCAACATCAGCCGCTGTTCTGGAGATGATTCAAACCGCCTTTCAGCACAGCAATATCCGCGTTTATACCCATAATGATCCAGATGGGCTAGCGCTGGCGGGGGCGATGAAAAATGTCGTTGCTATTGCCGCCGGATGCGCCGTGGGGCTGGGGCTTGGCGATAATGCCAAGGCGGCGATCATAACCCGTGGATTGGCCGAAATCTCGCGCCTGAATCATGCCATAGGCGGCGATGCCGAAACCATTTTCGGGCTTGGTGGCGTTGGTGATCTGGCGCTAAGCTGTGCCGGGCCGCATTCGCGTAATATGGCTTTTGGCCTTGCTCTTGGCGCTGGTGATGCTGTGCCGGACAAGCTTGCCGAGGGCAGTCGCACCGTTGCCGCATTGGCGTTAATGGGGCGTCACAAAAAGGTTGATCTGCCGATCACCAACGCGATTGACATGGTGCTGAACCACGGACAGAATTTAGATGACGCCGTCAAATCTTTGCTCGCACGGCGCCCCGGCACCGAATAATATAAGTGCCGAATCAGATGGACTTAAAGACCTGCAAGGAGACGATAGCAATGCAATATTGGCTCTTAAAATCCGAACCATCATCATGGTCGTGGCAAAACCAGCTTGATCGCGGTGACACGGGCGAAGGCTGGGATGGTGTTCGCAATTATCAGGCGTCAAACAATATGAAAGCGATGCAGATTGGTGATCTGGCCTTTTTTTATCATTCGGTAAATGAAAAGCAAATTGTGGGTATTGTTGAAATCTGTGCGCTTTATCATCCTGACCCTACCGACGCGTCAGGCCGTTTTGGCATGGTCACGGTCAAGGCAGTCAAAAGCGTCACCAAGCCGGTAACACTTGCCAGCATCAAAGCCGATGAACGGCTTCGGGATATGGCACTAGTCCGGCAAGCACGCCTATCGGTCACACCTGTTACCGCACCGCAATGGGACATCATCATGGATATGGCCGAAACGACACTCTAGAGCAAATCCCGAACAGATGGAAACATCTGTGACGACGCATTTGCGTCAAAAATAAATAGAGCAAATCCCGAACA
>NZ_CBFHNB010000077.1:0-7623 GCF_965657105.1 Puniceispirillum sp. (SeqCode) | reverse complement strand
CGCCAAGAATAATAGGGAGCTTTAGATTTTTCATAATATGTCCTGTCAATATTGTTTAATCTGTTAGGTGTCTTCGGGCTGTTAGGTATCTTCGGGTTGTTAGGTGCCATCGGGTCAACCTGTAGTGGGTGACGACGGGCCAACACCGATGACAAGTCAAGATTTAGGCGGTAATAGCGGCGCAAAAAGGGCGCGGCTGTGACAATTTCTCGTAAATCTTGTGGCGAATTTATGTGCGCACATGAATTTATCAGAGTGGATAAAGGGTGCTGGCTTGGGTATGATGATGGGCTTTTTACAATCGGGTTACTGTCATGACTGATCAAACACCTGCCGTACCGCTCATCACCGGCACAACAAAGCTTTTTGGCGTGATTGCGCATCCATCAGCGCATGTGCGCGCACCAATGGTATTTAACGAGCGTTTTGTTGCCGAACAACGCGATCATCTGATGATTCCGATTGATGCAACGCCAGAGTCGCTGGCCACTGTCATGGATGGATTGCGGGCGATGGATAATTTTGGCGGCCTTACCATCACCATTCCTCACAAAGTACCGATTGCGCAAATGTGCGACGAACTGGGCGAAGCTGCCCGTGTGTGTGGCGCGGTAAATGCCGTACGATTTGGTGATGATGGTCGCCTTTATGGTGATATTTTCGATGGCGCCGGTTTTGTTGCTGGCCTGGCGCTAAAGGGACATGACATAGCAGGAAAGCGTGTTTTGATGCTGGGGGCTGGTGGTGCCGCACGGGCGATTGCGGTGGCGCTGTGTCAGGCGGATGTGGGAACCATAGCGATTGCCAACCGTACCCGCGAAAAAGCGCAGGATCTTGTCGATGCGATACGCGATGGAGCAGGTTACACGCAGGCATATGTGCTGGATGATATGGCTGATACGGCAATAGACGTTGCAAGTGATGTAGATGTCATAATAAACACAACCTCGCTTGGTCTGCATACAGGTGATGCTTTGCCTTTAGCGCTGGATACCGTTCGCCCCGATACCCTGATTGCCGATATCATAATGGTGCCAGCCCGCACAGCATGGCTGGCTCTGGCCGAAGATAAAGGTCTGCCTACGCATTATGGGCGCCATATGCTTGATTGTCAGCTTGAGTTGATTGGGCGGTTTATCGGGGCTCTGGATTAAATCAGCAAGTTTCCTATATATAGGGCTAATAGGAAATTGAATTAGTTAGCAGGTGCCGTTATAAAGGCAGACTTGATGGTGATGGCGCGGCCATACCTAGATTAAGAGGATGATTATGTCAGAAACGGCAAATGTTTGGACTGATGAGCGCTTGGAAAAGTTGAAAATCCTGTGGAGTGAAGGCTTATCTATTTCACAAATTGGTGAAGCTCTGGGCGTGTCGCGCAATTCGATTGCTGGCAAGGCGCATCGTATGGGATTGCCAAAGCGGCCATCACCAATCGCCAAAACCAAATCATCAACCGTTAAGCCCATAGCGGCAGTGCCAGAGCCAGATCGCGAAATGCCACTGCGGCTGGAATTGCGCAAGCTTGAATGGTCGCGTAGCAAATGTTGCTGGCCAACAGGCGATCCCAAGTTTAACGGTTTCACATTTTGTGGTGATGCCATTGTACCCGGGAAACCCTATTGTCTGACACATTGTCAGGAAGCCTATACAACTTCACGTGACTCTAGCTAATTATGTTGAAACTTCGTTCTGACTATAGGCCGCCTGCCTATCTGGTAACTGCGGCGTATCTTGATATTTCAATTTTTGATGATCAGACGCTTGTGACCACGCGTCTCGAACTGACCAAAAATCCTGATGCGGGGACCGGTGCCAATGAGATGCGTCTCAATGGTCGTGATCTGGAATTAAAACGCCTATCAATCGATAATATCGAGATAGCCAAAGATGATTGGCCGCTTGATGATGCGGGAATCCATCTAACAAATTTGCCAGAAAACTGTGTGGTGGAAAGCCTGTCTGTGTGCCATCCAGAAACAAATACCACCCTTGAAGGTCTGTATCTGTCAGGCGGGATGTATTGTACCCAATGTGAACCAGAAGGGTTCCGGCGTATCGGCTTTTACCCGGATCGCCCTGATGTAATGACCATATTTACCGTGCGGGTCGAGGCGGATATTGCCTATCCGAAATTGCTGTCAAATGGCAATCTTGTTGAAACAGGCGCGGCCTCGGAAGGTCGGCATTTTGCTATCTGGCATGATCCGCATCCAAAACCAAGCTATCTTTTTGCCTGTGTTGTCGGTGATCTTGAATGTGCCGAGGATAGCTTTGTAACGGCGTCTGGTCGTGATGTTACCCTGCATATCTATGTGGAAAAGGGTAATGTTGGCCTTACAGGTCATGCGATGGATTCGCTGAAACGCTCAATGAAATGGGATGAAGACCGTTTTGGGCTGGAGTATGATCTTGATCTTTTCCAGATTGTTGCGGTTAGCCATTTCAATATGGGCGCAATGGAAAATAAGGGTCTGAATATCTTTAACAGCAAATTTGTGCTGGCCGATACGAACACAGCAACCGATACCGACCTGCATCGTGTTGAGTCGATTGTGGCGCATGAATATTTCCATAATTGGACAGGCAACCGTGTGACCTGTCGCGATTGGTTCCAGCTGACCTTGAAAGAAGGGCTGACAGTTTATCGCGATCAGTGTTTTTCAGCTGATACACATGATGAAGGTGTGCAGCGCGCCGATGATGTTAGCCTGTTAAGGGCCGCGCAATTCCCCGAAGACCGAAGCCCTACAGCGCATCCAATTCGGCCTGAAAGCTATCGCGAAATCAATAATTTCTACACTGCTACTGTCTATGAAAAAGGCGCTGAAGTGATCCGGATGATGGCGGCGTTTCTAGGTCGTGATGGTTTCCGCAAAGGGATGGATCTGTATTTCAAGCGGCATGATGGTTCGGCGGTGACCTGTGACGATTTTGTCGCCGCACTTGCCGATAGCAATGATATCGATCTTTCAGGATTTGCCCGCTGGTATGAACAAGCTGGCACGCCGCATTTATTGGTCAAACGAGTTGATGACGGGAAATCGACTATTACCCTCGATTTTGAACAGACATTGCCGGAAACCGCGGCGAAGACCCCGCGTAATCCAGCACCCATTCCGATCAGGCTTGGTTTTCTGGATGCGGCAGGACATCCGGTTGCCACCAGCTTGACACCCGATGGTGTCAGCGCTGATGAGCATGTGGTGCTGATGCAAAAAGCAACGCATCGTCAGTCATTCCATGCGGCGTCAGGGGCTGGTGATGTTGCGCTGACGCCAAGTCTATTGCGCAATTTTTCGGCACCGGTGGTGTTGGCAGATGACTTAAGCGCGGCTGAGCGTTTACATCTTATGGCACATGATACAGATCGGTTTAACCGCTGGGATGCAGCTCAAACGCTGGCAGCGGACGCGATCATTGCCGCGGCAACAGGCGGTAATAGCTTGGATGCCGATGCCGCCGCTTTGTCAGGTGCCTATCGAAATATTCTAGGTGAAGCTGATTTGCTTGATGCGTTCAAAGCCAGCATGTTTGCCTTGCCGGGTGTATCGGTGCTTGAAAGCCGGTTAAATCCGGCTGATCCGGTGGCTCTGTATCATGCGCGTATGCGCTTGCAGGCGGCACTTGGTGATGGTCTATCCGATATTATTGCCGCATATCTCAAAGATGACGTACGCCATGCGCTGCAAGCCAGTGATGGTGGTCGGGCGTTACTGAATGCGTTGCTCATGCTTGGGGTGGCGGCGTCAAGCAAGCAAGCCGAGGACATTGCCGCGGCACAGGTGCTAGACGCGAATATGACCTTGTCGCAAGGGGCTGTTATGGCACTTAATAACAGCGCGTCTGCGGCACGCGATGTGGGGCTTTCGGCCTTTCATGACCGCTGGCAGGACAATCCCCTTGTTATGGAAAAATGGTTCCAGATGGAATCAATGTCGGTGGTTGGTGGCACCGTGGCTCGGCTCAAGACCTTGATGCAACATCCGTCATTTGACCCGAATAACCCGAATAAGTTGAGGGCGGTGCTTGGGGCGTTTATGTCGGGTAATCCAGTGCATTTTTATGCTGAGGATGGTTCAGGCTTTGCATTTATCGCTGATTGTCTGATTGATATTGATGGCCGTAACCCACAGATTTCGGCGCGGATGGTATTACCGCTTACCCGCATGTCTGCTTATGATGATGGCCGAAAAGCCCAAATGATGGCGGCCTTACGCCGAATTGACAAGGCCAAGCCATCAAACGATCTTGCCGAAATTGTCGAGAAGGCATTGGCCGCAAATAGCTAGACGCTTGTTTAACGCGGTTAGATCTAGCGCCGCAAAAAAGCCGGTATGTGTCCTGTCGCTTCCAGCGTGTCGCCTTGGCAATCAGGTGGTGTCGGCAATTCGTCTTTAGTGTTGCCATTACGTGTTTTCTGACGCGGCTCTTTTGTATTTTGGTCTTTAGCCGTGGTTGAGGAAGCTGATTTTTTATCAGGCTTTATACTGTCCTTATGAGCCGCTTTGGCTGCTGGTTTTTTACCACGATCGGCAGGCTTTTTATCAGCGTCTTTCGCTGTTGGCATTTTGGTCTCGCTTGAGGCGTTGCCAGCGTCACCAATAAGCGGAATGGCTTTGCCGATCAGGCTCTCGATAGCACCGATATAGCGTTTATCATCCTTGCTAGAGGCAATCGTAAAGGCGCGACCAGACTTGCCAGCACGGCCCGTTCGGCCAATACGGTGGACATAATCTTCGGCATTCATCGGGACGTCAAAATTAAACACATGGCTGAGGCCAGCGATATCAAGGCCACGAGCAGCGACATCCGAAGCAATCAATAAAGGTACTTCTCCTTTTTTGAATTTATCTAGCGCTTCCAGACGGGCTGACTGGGTCATGTCGCCATGCATCGCCACTGCCGAAAACCCGTGATTTGTTAGCGATTTTACCAAGGTCGAAATATCGCGTTTCCGGTTGCAGAAGATAACTGCATTTTTAACCATTTCTGACCTTAATAGGTCTCGCAAAACGGTGCGTTTGTTTTTCACGTCAGTCCATTGCAGATGTTGCGCCACTGTTTCGGCTGTTGATGCGGGGGGGGCAACCTCGATGATTTTCGGGTTGCTCACAAATTTACTGCTGATTTTATGGATGTCATCCGACAAAGTCGCCGAGAAGAACAGTGTCTGCCGCAAAGGAGGCAACAAGCTTACAATACGTTCGACATCTGGGATAAAGCCCATATCAAGCATGCGATCGGCTTCGTCAATCACCAAAACCTTGACATCATTCAACATGACTTTGCCACGTTCAAAATGGTCAAGTAAACGACCTGGTGTAGCGATCAACACATCTACGCCCTTATCAAGTGCGGCATTCTGATCGCCAAAGCTCACGCCACCAATCAAAAGCGCCATGTTCAATTTGTGATGAGTGCTGAATTTTTCAAAGGATTCGGCGACCTGAGCAGCAAGTTCACGTGTGGGTGCCAGAATGAGAGAGCGCGGCATTCGCGCTTTGGCGCGCCCTGATGCCAATATATCGATCATTGGCAAGGTAAAGGACGCGGTTTTTCCCGTGCCAGTTTGGGCTGATCCCAAAATATCGCGACCCATCAATACGATAGGGATCGATTTTTCCTGAATAGGGGTGGGGCTTTCATAACCTAATTCGGCTACAGCCTGACTAAGCTCATCACTGAGACCGAGGTCAGAAAATTTCAAGGACAACTTCCTTTGAACATTTATAAGGTGAATAAGGTACAGCAGAAAATTCTGCTATCAAACTATCTGAGGCGGTGATACAGAGGAAACGCCGCAAGGTCAATCTTTCATTCAGATAAGCCGCATGACATGACCCCATTTACCCCCATTTTCATTCCGGGTTTACTATGTACCGCAGATTTATTTGCCGCCCAGCTTGCCCATTTGGACTCCACGCAAAGACTGTTCAAAGTCGCCGATACGTCACTAGATAACAATATTGCCACTATGGCTGAGCGCGCACTGGCGATGGTGGATGGCTTGTTATTGCCGGTAGGTTTGTCGATGGGGGGGTATGTGGCTATGGAAATGGCGCGCCGTGCGCCAGATCGGATCGCTGGCTTGGCATTGTTGAATACCACCTGCCGGATTGATAGTGCGGCGCATCGCAGACAGCGTGAACAGGCGATTGCACTGGCGCATAGTGATCGTTTCAAAGGGGTAACACGGCATCTTTTGCCCCGCTTGCTATCGCCAGATGCCGTTAATGATCCGCATATAGCTAGCCGCGTGTTGAAAATGGCTGATGATATTGGCCGGCAAACCTTTATCCAGCAACAAACAGCGATCCTTGGTCGTCAAGATCAAAAGCATATGTTGCGGGAATTCAGACAGCCGCTATTGATTGTATGTGGCACGCTTGATGTGTTGACGCCGCCCGCGCTTTCCGAAGAAATAGCTGCCTTGTGCCCACATGCTGATTATCGCTTGTTGGACGGTGTCGGACATTTATCTTCGATGGAAGCCGAAAGTGCGGTTACTGACGCCTTGCAGGCTTTGTTTGATACGGTTGATACGGCGCTAGCTGACCGTTAAACGTCAAGATTGGCCAACGCGTCTTCGGCATGATCGCGAATATAGCCAAAACGCAGTTCAGCCTTTTTGCCCATAAGCGTGTTGACCAGTTGATCGGTGGTGCGTCGCAGATCAGCACCAAGTGAATCGCGTTGCGGCAATTCGACCTTGAGCAGGCGGCGACTGTCTGGATTCATGGTGGTTTCTTTGAGTTGAGCTGGGGGCATTTCACCAAGCCCCTTAAAGCGGCTGATATCGATTTTGCCGCGTTTGTCAAAGCCAGTTTCCAGCAATTCATCACGCTGCACATCATCCAGCGCATAAAGCGTTTTGCCGCCCTGATTAATGCGATAGAGTGGCGGCTGGGCAAGATATAGCCGCCCTGCTTCGATTAATTGCGGCATTTCACGATAGAAATAGGTCATCAGCAAGGCCGCAATATGCGCGCCATCAACATCAGCATCCGTCATGATAACAACACGCCCATAACGCAAATCATCAAGCTTGAAATCCTTGCCCGGGCGCACACCAAGCGCCAAAGCCAGATCGGATAGTTCCTGATTACCGCTGAGTTTTTCAACCGTTGCGCTGGCGACATTCAGAATTTTACCACGCAAGGGCAAAACCGCCTGGGTTTTCCGGTTGCGTGCCTGTTTTGCCGAGCCCCCCGCCGAGTCCCCCTCGACGAGGAATAATTCGGTCAGATCAAGATCGTTTGAAGTGCAGTCAGCCAGCTTGCCAGGCAGGCGCAGACGGCGCGTTGCCGATTTACGCGCCACTTCCTTTTCCTTTTTGCGCCGCTTGCGTTCTTCAGCGCGTTCGATAGCGGCCTCTAGCAGAAAATTGGCGCGTGCCGAGTCGGCGGATAGCCAATGTTCAAAGCGATCGCGCACCGCCTGTTCGGTCATACGGGTGGCGTCGGTTGACACAAGCCGGTCTTTGGTCTGTCCCTGAAACTGCGGATCGCGCAAAAACACCGACAGCATGACGCCGGTATTGGCCAGCACGTCATCGGCGGTCAGATCTGCTGCTTTGCGGTTGCCAGCCAGATCGCCATAATTACGTAAAGCACGAACGAT
>NZ_CBFHNB010000076.1:0-7661 GCF_965657105.1 Puniceispirillum sp. (SeqCode) | reverse complement strand
TTGAAATTTGAAGGTGGGTATCACGGCATGAGCGCCGAAGCCCAGATGAGCCTTGCCCCAACACGCCAAGTTAATTTTCCGCAAGCTGTGCCCGATAGCGCTGGCATTCCGCAATCTGTCCGTGACGAGATGCTGATCGCCCCGTTCAATGATCTAGCAGCTGTTGAGATGCTGTTGGCAGAGCATGATACTATTGCCGCGATTATTGCAGAACCACTACAGCGGATTATCCCGCCGCAACCTGGGTTTCTGGCCGGGCTACGGGCGTTATGTGACAAATATCATGTGCTTCTGATTTTTGATGAGATTGTCACCGGCTTCCGTTTGGCCTATGGCGGTGCCCAGGAACGATATGGCGTCACGCCTGATATCTGCACGCTTGGTAAAATCATTGGAGGCGGCTTCCCATTAGCCGCGTTGGGCGCGAGCGCAGAGATTATGCAGCATTTTGATAAAGCGATTGTTGGCGGTGATAAATGGCTAATGCAGCTGGGCACCCTATCAGGCAACCCGGTGGCGTCTGTTGCGGGTCTCAAAACAATGGAAATTCTGCGCCGGCACGGCCAATATAAAACATTGCGCCAGACAGGGAAACGCCTGCAGAACATGCAGTCTGACCATTTGAATAAGGCGGGCATTCCGCATCAGATTGTTGGCGATGAAACCCTGTTTGATGTGCTGTTCACAAAAGATAGTTGCATTGATTACCGCAGCACAAAACATAACCTGCCCGCGCTGGCTACATTATATAATCAAACTCTGCGCGAACAGGGTATTTTGAAATCACCGTCAAAGCTGTACCCGTCGCTGGCGATCAGCGAAGCGGATCTGCATAAGACAGAAGCAGCGGTGAATAAGGCGGTCGATGCGATATCACATATCTGAAGCTGAAATCTTTACGATTGTCAAAAGCCATCAGCTGTCGTGGCCAAATGCTTGAAAAAGGAAGGGCGTGGGGCTGTAAAGCATGAGACCAGTGCGGTTAGCGGGCGCCTTGCCACAGAACTGATTTTATCTGGCCGCGTGTTTATCGCCGAAGACGCCTATAATTGGGGGGTTGGTTAACGCGGTTCTACCAGCTGGTGAATTGATCCCGCATGTATTAGCAATTGCAACTCACATTGCGGCGAATGCACCGATTACGGTTCGCCAAGCAAAACAGACGATTGATCGGGGCCAGGATATGAGCCTCGCCGCTGGCATGGTGTTGAGATCGACTGCTATAACCGCACAGTTGGCACCGATGATTGGCGCGAGGGTGTGCTGGCTTTTAACGAAAAACGCACCACGCAATTCACCGGCAAATAACGCCCAGGCACTAGCGTACCGCGCGTCCATCTTGATCAAAGAAATGCACGCGCGCCTCGTCAAATTTCAGACCGACAGATTGTCCGGTGGAGAATTCCGTTTGATCGGGCACCCGAACAGTCAGCATCCCCAAGTCACCACAATCCACATAGATAAAACTATCCGATCCCAAATATTCATATAGCGCCACCGTGCCTGTGCAATGCGCGCCCTTGTTACCGCTGGTCACGGTGATATGTTCGGGCCGAACACCCACGGTCACAATTGCGGCGTGATCCCCCTGTGCTCGTATTTTCAGAGACTCGGCATTCAAGGCAAATCCCTTGGCATCGGTTTTACCCGCGATAACGTTCATTTTCGGACTGCCAATGAACTGCGCAACAAATAAGCTATCAGGCTGTTCATAAAGCTCACGCGGCTTCCCAACCTGTTCAATGCGGCCATCATTAAGCACCACGATTTTATCAGCGAGCGTCATCGCTTCAACCTGATCATGGGTCACATAGACCATCGTTGATTTCAAATTCTCATGCAACTTGGCGATCTCGAAACGCATCTGCACACGCAATGCCGCATCGAGGTTTGATAGCGGCTCGTCAAATAGAAACCCCTTTGGTTCGCGCACAATCGCACGACCAATGGCGACACGCTGGCGTTGGCCGCCCGACAATTCTTTGGGCCGGCGATCAAGATAGGTATCAAGCTCCAAAATGGCCGACGCCGCGGCGACCTTGGCATCAATCTCAGGCTTTGTCATACCAGATGTTTTCAGGCTAAAGCCAACATTCTCGGCAACATTCATATGCGGATATAGCGCATAGGATTGAAACACCATTGATAGCGCGCGCTCGGACGGGACGCGGTCGGTTACATCCTCATCATCGAGATAAATCTTGCCGTAGCTGGTATCCTCCAGACCGGCGATCATCCGCAATAAGGTGGATTTACCGCATCCTGACGGCCCGACGAACACGACCATTTCACCATCAAGAATTTCCAAGTCAATGCCGCGGATGACCTGAACGTCACCGAACCATTTTTCGACATTTTCCAGCTTGATTGCACCCATGGTCTTCCTCCTAAGCCGTCGATGATCGGGGCAATGACGGGCTTGCCCATGCCAGCCATAAGGCGGCGGTCCACGAGAAATCAGTGCCAATACAGCCATCACCAGTGACTGGATCAAAACATTCATAAAAACCCGATTGGGTGATCAGCGCACCAAGATCATCGCGCATCTTCAACGCCATTTCACCTTTGCCCTGTTCAGCAAGACCCTGCGCAATCATGAAATTCATCTGGCACCAAATAGGGCCACACCAATAACGCTGGCTCTCAAAACTCGGCATGTCAGGATCCCAGCTAGACTGGCTAAATTTAGTCTTGGCAGCAATCCGGCGCATATGACCTAGGGTTTGCTCGCGTTGCTCTGGGGTGCCAACACCCGCATAAAAGTTAAGCGCACTGGCATTTGAAAATCCGTTGGAAAAGACACCGCTACGCACATCACGCGCACAATAGGCACCAATTTTATCATTCCAGAAATAATCAGCCGCCCCCTCTGCCGCGGTAATCCAGCTGCTAATCTCGTCAACCACATCATGGCGACCAAGGCGCTGGGCAATGTCGAGAAGATCACGATCAGCCCGTAACAGGATAAAGAAAATCCCCGGATCCGCCATTAGAAACGGACCATCATTCGTTAAAATTTTCTGGTTCCAGTCATGATCACGACCAAATTTTACGATGGTGATATATTTGTCATATTCATCCATGCTCGGGCGTTGTAACGGATCCGCATGTTCGATATCCTTGCGCTTATAAGGCTCCAGCTCTGGATCGGTTTGCATATTATTGAGGCCAATTTGCCAATCCGGACAATTATCCCGGCCCGTCTCCCACGGATGAACCGTGCATACGACATCGCATCCATCTGGGGTGCGTTCATTATGCCACCAGCGATGCCATTTCAAAATGCTATCAAACATCACCTCGACGTGGCGCAATCCGGCATCACCTTGTTCATTCGCAAAGCGCAGCACCACACTTGCAAGTACCGGCGGCTGTGAAATACCACTTGCCGAAATCGTGCTTTTGTTAGTCTGCCAAACAGCCGGACCGGGAAAGTAATCAGGGTCATCTTGGCGGAAAATGATATGCGGAATCATCCCGTCTTCGGCCTGACCCTCGACAAGACTTTCGAGCTCAACCCACGCCCGTTCACGATCAAACGTATCCAGCCCTATCGCAATAAACACCGAATCCCAATTCCATTGGAACGGATATAAACGCGCTGTTGGAATGGTGAATCCGCCACGGTCATTCTTTTGTAAAATCTTTGCCGCTTTCGCATCCAACTCACTGGTACCTGTATCAAGAGCCATCTTGCTATCCTTTCACACTTCCGGCGGTCAGGCCGGATACCAAATATTTTTCAAACCAGAGAAACACAACCAGAACGGGCGCAGTGGCAACAACCGCGCCTGCCATCAAATGCTGGCGCGGAACCTCGGAGGAATTGAGGGAAACCACGCCGCGTGACAGAGTAAACATGCTAAAATCGTCGAGGAACATGAACGCAAACAAGAACTCATTCCACGCAATCATGAACACATACAAAGAAACAGAAGCCAGCGCCGGCAATGCCAATGGCAAGGTAATTTTGGTGATGACTTTTAATCGGCTCAGTCCGTCCATCAAGCCTGCTTCTTCAAGTTCACCGGGCAATCCACGGAAATATCCCTGCAACATATAGAGCGCAACCGGAATGGTCGTTGCCGGATACACCACCAACAACCCGATCAGCGAATTGCGCAAGCCAAGCTGGGAGAACACCGTATAGAGCGGGATCACCAGCACGATTGCCGGAACCATATAAATTAGCAGAATTGAACGCGATAAAAACGCCTGTCCCGGAAAGCGCAATCTAGCCACCGCATAGGCGCCCGGGATTGCAAAGAACAGGGTGATGAGTACCGTGATCACCGACACGATCGCTGAATTCATCAAAAATGTGCCAAAGTGGAATTGCGTGAACAGCTCTATGTAGGAGCGGAAAAGGCTGGCGAACCCTTGGCCAAAATCAATTGAAAAATCGAGTGGGTTGCCAAGCAGGGATTGCTGGCTTTTCAGGCTAGTCATAACCATCACATAAAATGGTAACGCCACAAACACACTGAACAGCACCAATCCCAAGCCCTTTAATAGACGTATAACCAGCAGTTCGATCCGGTAGCGTTTCGCCCCTCCTGCCTGATAACCATCAAGGCATAGTGTCAGCGACAGCACACTAAGTGCCGCCCAGATTAAGAGCGCGGCAAATTGGTAAAGCGGCTTTTCCGACAGGGGCGTTGAAAACGGACTGCCGGCGGTCACCAGCAGCAAGCCAACCGCCACCCCAAGTATCAACAGATTCTGGCGGCGCCAACTATGCTGGAATGCAGGGAAAAATATCACCGCGCCGCCAGTCACAACACCAACCAACGCGGCCATACCGATTGTTGGTACCGCAATAAGACCGGAGACCAGCATCAATAACAGGCCGGTCAGGGTCATCCATAAACCGCCCCATATCGCCCCGTATAACAGCGCCATCCATGTGATCACACCAAAGCGCATTAACCATCATCCTGTGGCGAGAATTTGAAGAAAATCAGCGAGAAGGTGAGCAAAACAACAAACACCACAACCGCCACCGCCGCACCAGCGCCGAGGTTTGATACCGCAAACGCCTGTTCATAAACATCAACGGTAAGCGTGCGCGTCCCCGCCGCACCCCCAGTCAAAAGGAAAATATCGTCAAATTTATTGAACGTCCAAATGAAGCGCAACAAGAACAAGACCGACAGGATGCCCAATAACTGTGGCAATGACAGATACCAGAATTGCTGGAACGGCGTCGCCCCATCCATCTCGGCGGCCTCATACATATCGCTGGAGATCGATTGCATACGGGCCAGAATAAACAGGAAGGATAGCGGGAAATACCGCCATGATTCAAAAATGATAACCGTCGTCAGTGCCATCGGAAATTGGAAAGTAAGGCCGAATATCGAGACATCAACATTGGTCTGTCCAAGGAAATTAATCGGCCCGGTCGTCGCCCCCATTTGTTGGAGCATGGCATTAAAGGTGCCGCCCGGCCCCGCATCGAGCAAGAGAACCCATGCAAAGGCAACGGCAATAACCGGTGCCACATAGGGGAATAGAAACAATCCCCGCAACACCGCCCGACCACGAAAGGCAGTGTGCAAAATCTGTGCGGCAAACAGGCCTAGCACCAACGCCCCAACCGTTCCAAAAATCGTGTAATAGAACGACACGCGCAACACATTCCAAAATTCCTGAGCCGAGAATATCTTTTCAAAATTGGCTAAGGTGAAATCCAATGAGGTCAGCACATTGCTGGTTTCATACGCAGCCAATGGCTTGGTATCGCGCGGCCGCACACCATTATCGAGATAGACTTGGCTCGCCACCACCGGCAGTTTAAGATCGAGCCGCTCGCCGCCCGCCAAGGTCCCGATATCACAATTTATCTGCTGGTCCGCAACCAAACACCGACCATCATCGATTTGGCCGTTACTATTGGTTACAAGCGTCAATCCAGTCGGAATTTCATCGCTAAAGGTAATGTTGCGCAGTGCTTCTTTCTTTGATGAATTGCGCATTCGATAGCGCAAGATAACCTCGTGCCCATCGGCCTTTGGTCGTGGTTTGAGCTGTTCGTTAATCATCGGTCGGGCGGCCCGAAGATCACCCAATTCAACCGACTTAAAACTAATCCAGAAATTCGCAAAGAGCGGAATAATGACGATACTGAGGACAATGAAAAATGTCGGCAGTAGCATCATATAGGCCAGACGGCGTTCACGCATAGCCAGAGCGCCAACGCCAGTCGGCGGGCCCTTTAGTTCTGGTAGACTTGATGGTGCGCTGGTCATTTTCAATAAATCATTCAAAAGTATAGGGTGCAGGACAGCCACAAGACTGTCCTGCCATTTATTATTTAGAGGGCTTTATGTTTCGCAACAATTTCAGCCGCCGCATCGTCCAATGAAACTTCACCATCGATATATTTACGGATCACTTGTGACATCACACGAGCGTTAACGATCTTTGACGCTGTTGCCAGCTGACCGTCTTTAACACCCCAGCGATCGCCAACTGCTAGACCAGCAACGATGTCATCGATGACGTTCTTTGGGTAGATGTTGGCCAAAGGCTCTTTACGATCTACACCAACATCAAGACTTGCCCACAGCTTTTCATAGCTCTTGTCGCCGCCCCAGTTACCCATACGGACTGGGAACTTGCCTTCAGGTGCCATGCCCAACCAGTCGCCATAGCCTGATGACAGAGCGAACTTGATGAACTCGCCAGCAACATTAGCATTGGCGTCGGCAGTGATACCAAGATAACGAACGTCAGCATAAGCCGCGCCAGATGCATTACCCGGTCCAGCAAACACAGTCACGAAACCAGTATCCTTAGCAAGTGCCTTTGATGTTGGATCATCATTGATGGTTACTGGTGCGCTGTCGCGAAGACCACCCAACTCGTCAAGCAAAGACGGTGACCAGACGATCATCGCAGCTTTACCGCCGAGATACATTTCGCGAGACTGTTTCCAATACAGATCGCCTTCTGGAGACGCATCAGCAATGGTCTTATAGAAAGACAACGCAGTCTTTAGGTTTGTTGTGTCTTCATTGATTGAGCCATCGGCATTAACTGGGTTGTAACCAGCCGCCAGAGAAATATGCTCGATCAACTGCATCATGTATGTTTCGTCGATCTTTGTCGCCGCAACAAAACCGTACATTGACGGTGGGTTATGAAGTGCTGCAATCGCTGCTTCTATATCAGCAAATGTCTTTGGTGGATTCAGACCAGCGGCCTTGAACAGATCCTTGCGATATACCACCAGCTGGGTCCAGCCATCGGTTGGAACCGATACGATATCACCATCTGCCTTGGCCATGTTAATAGGGCCAGCGGCAAATGTGTTCAGACCAAGATCGTCAACAACGTCAGTCGCCGCGCCTGTGTCAAGAATACCAGCCTCGGCAAAAGGCAGCAAATGCTGGACTGTGTGGTTCAGAATGTCTGGCAAGTCGCCAGCTGCAAAAGCAGCCGTTGCGCGTGTGGCAATGTCCTTTTCAGACACAGCAACCACGTTAACAGTATGACCTGTCTTGCGGTTAAAGTCCGCGGCCATTTTTTCTTGACGGGCCATGCGGTCAGGCTGTTCTTCCATTGTCCACATCGTAATGGTATCAGCAAACGCTGATGACATCACTGATGCCGACAGAACGGCGCCAACACTCAACATAGTGAGTTTATTCATTATC
>NZ_CBFHNB010000075.1:262-7880 GCF_965657105.1 Puniceispirillum sp. (SeqCode) | reverse complement strand
TGTATAAAGCCTTTGAAATTGCCGGTTATGACAACAGCGTTGTCGATGACAAGTTTCCCGCCATGATTAATGCCTTTCGGTTTGGCGCGCCGCCGCATGGTGGTATCGCCCCAGGTATCGACCGGATGGTGATGCTCATTGCCGACGAGCCGAATATCCGCGAGGTTATCCTGTTCCCGATGAATGGTAAGGCCGAGGATCTGATGATGGCGGCACCATCCGAGGTTGACGATACGGCGCTAAACGAGCTGCATATCCGCCGTGCGCCGGTGCCCAAAAAATCAGGCTAAATATAAAATCAGGTTAAATATTTTGCACGGCTTCGGTCTTGCTGGTGCCATGCAATAGCCACAGAACGCTGGCAAGCAAGGCCACGGCACCAGCTTGATGAAGTCCGCCTAGCCATACTGGCACACCATTGAGCAAGGTGAAAATACCAATGATAAATTGGGCGCTGATGGCGGCTAGCACCATATAAGCCCGAAGCCGAAATCCGGGTATGACGTGCATGCGCAGGGCCAATGCCAATACGGCAACAAAAGTCAATGCCGCAAGCCAGCGATGATGGAACTGCGCCGATGCCGGATTTTCAAAAGCATCACGCCAGCCTTCGTCACCATATTCGACTGGCACCAACCCGTCGCCCATAAGCGGATATTCGTTATACAGCAGGCCAGCATCCATACCAGCGACCAACGCTCCAGCAAGGATAGTAACGGCAACCATAATCAAACTGCCCAGCCCATGACCCGATGGCCGTTGCGACTGGCCATCGCGCAGATCAAGCGCGACCCAGATCAGCAAACTGAAAATAAGCAAAGCCATACCCAGATGCGTGGCGAGCCGATATTGCGATACGGTGGCATCTTGTGACAGGCCAGATTTAACCATCCACCAGCCAATCACGCCTTGCGACCCGCCAAGCACCAATAATATAAGCAAGCGGCGACCATAGCCAGCAGGTATCATCTGTTTTACCGCAAACCATAGCAGTGGCAGGGCAAAGGCTATGCCCAGCAAACGTCCCCATAAACGGTGAAAATATTCCCAAAAGAAAATGTGTTTGAAGCCTGCCATATCAAGGCCAAAATTAATCTTGTCATATTCGGGCGATTGTTTGTAAAGCGCATAAACACGATTCCATTCAGCCTCGCTGAGCGGCGGCAATGTACCCATCAGTGGCCGCCATTCAACCATCGACAGGCCGCTGCCGGTCAAACGCGTAATGCCGCCAATCACCACCATGATCGCAACCAGCCCAGCCATAAGCAAAAGCCATAATGCAACAATATTCTGGGATTTTTGGGTGGCATGTGCCGACCAGAATGAAGACAGATTTGTGGTCACTACTTTACTCCAGACATGACAGCAACCTTTAGCCGCCACATAATTCCCTCTAGGTGAAGTATATAGCATCCCGTGCGGCCAGATTAAATGGTCGCATTGCCGCAGGGGTGTTTGGAGCACCGTCCATATTTCAATCACAATCCAATATTTAAAAAAAAATACCACTGAATCTAATAATAAGAAATTATATTTTTTTCAGCGCGTTATTTTATTTAAATACCACAAAAATTTACTAATTATGACGATATGAAACTGTCTATATAGACAGTAAAGCTATGGAAGCTGAACAATGGCATCATATTTTCCAATCTTTATTGATGTACAAACTGTTCCGCCTTTGGTGATTGGCGATCGCGATGTGCTGGTGTCCAAAATACGGCTACTGTCGAAAATGGCACCCATTATTGATGTTGTTTCAATTACGCCATCTTCGGCGGCATCTTCGGCGGCATCTTCGGTCAAAACTTTGGCCAGCCCAGATCACATATCAGATCAGATATCAGCTCAGATAAATATGATTGCTGGCGTGACAGCGTATGATGATGCGGTGCTTTCGATGCTGGCTGGTCGGCCTTTGGTGATAATTGAGACCGGTGATCCAGCGCGAAATAAGGCACTTGCCAAGCATGCACGATCGCTTGGGGTGCCGGTGAATGTGCCGGACACCATTTCCCTATGTAGTTTTTTTCTGGGTTCGATTGTTGATCGTTCACCTGTCATTGTGGCTATTTCCACTTCGGGGCTGGCACCAGTTCTGGCACAGCATATCCGGGCACGAATCGAAGATATGCTAGCACCAGCAACAGGCAGGTTGGCGCATTATCTGTTTCGGCTTCGTGACCGGATTAAACATTTTCCGCATGCCATGCGTCGCGGCTTGCAACATCAGATTCTAAAGGGACAGATTGCCCAATATGTCTTGGCAGGCAAAGAGACGGTGGCTGATAATGCCATCTTGCACATGCTAGGCAATGTTTCGCCATCACACGACCCATCACAATACCGGACACATGCCGAAAGGGCGCAGATACAAATTGTTGATGCAGGTGCAGGCGCCAAGGGACTGTTGTCACTAGACGCGGCAGAGGCTATCCGTCATGCCGATAGTATTTTTTACGACCACCTGGTGTCGGACGAGGTGCTTGATCTAGCCCGGCGCGAGGCCAAACTGACATTCTGCCAGATTGTTCACAATGCCCAAGATCAGCCAAAAGGCGGTCAGCACAAAGACAATATGTCGATGACATCATTACTTGGCAAACTGAAGGCGGCGTCTAAAACCAATGACCGTATTATCTATCTGGCTGGCGGTGATCCACGCCAGACGCGCACGGCTGATTTTATGTTCAAAGCGCTTAGCGATCATGGCCTTGCTGGCCAGCATATCACCTCGGCGGCAACGCCGCGCGTGCCATCCTATACAGCATCAAGACCCGCCATTAATGCCAGCGAAATAGTGCAGCTGGGCGTGATTAACAACCGCAATAACGATCTGCGAGAAGGTGCCTGATATGTCAAAAAACCCTGATATGTTAAAAACTGATGATATTATCCTAACCGCAAATCGGCTTGATGATGGCGTTGTGCTGTGGATGACGGCCAAGCTGGATTGGGCAACTGACCGCAGCAAAGCCGCGCGATTTGACGCTGACAATGCCCCCCTTGCCACAGCCCGCGCTGAACAGGATGTGGCCGAAAACCGGATTGTTTCGCTCTATACTGTTGCGGTGAATGGCAAGGCAGACCAGTCAGCGCGTGAGACAATCCGCGCCGCCAGAGGTCCGTCCATCATCCCCCCTGCGGATAGGTCAGCTTGTTCCCCTGTTCCGTTAGGCAGATATTTTCATCCAGTTATAAAAAGAGTGCCGCATGTATCGTTACGATCAGCTTGACCGAAATTTTGTCACAGCGCGGGCGCAACAATTCCGCCATCAGGTCGAACGACGGCTGGCGGGGGCGTTAAGCGAGGATGAATTCAAACCCTTGCGCTTGCAGAATGGTCTGTATTTGCAACTTCATGCCTATATGTTGCGGGTCGCGATACCCTATGGGGTTCTGAGCGCGCAACAGCTTCGTGGTCTGGCTGGAATCGCTCGTGATTTTGATCGCGGCTTTGGCCATTTCACCACCCGGCAGAATATCCAGTTTAACTGGATCAAGCTTGTGGGAACGCCTGATATTCTGGATCGGCTAGCCAGCTTTGATATGCATGCGATACAGACCTCGGGTAATTGTATCCGCAATGTCACTTCGGATCCATTTGCCGGTGCCGCCGCCGATGAGCTGGAAGATCCGCGCGGCTGGTGTGAAATTATCCGGCAATGGTCAACCTTGCATCCTGAGTTTGCCTTTCTGCCACGTAAATTCAAGATTGCCGTATCGGCAGGCGCGACAGACCGCGCCGCCACGGGCTTTCACGATATTGGCTTACGCATGGTCAAAAACACAGATGGCCAGATTGGCTTTCGGGTGCTAGTTGGCGGTGGACAGGGGCGCACCCCGCGTGTCGCCCAGCAGATCGCCAGCTTCCTGCCAAAGCATCATTTACTATCCTATCTCGAAGCAATTCTGCGCGTATATAATCAGGCTGGACGCCGCGATAATATCTATAAGGCGCGTATCAAAATTCTGGTCGAGGCGATGGGTATTGATGCCTTTCGTGACGCGGTTGTGGCCGAGTGGGAAAAAATCCGCGATAGTTCTATCGACCTGCCTGATGCCGAGCGCGATCGGATTCTTGCCCATTTTGCACCAGTCGATTTGCCACCCGTCACCACGCGTGACTATATGGATGCTATCACGCGCCGCCGGCAAACTGACCGTGCTTTTGATCAGTGGATGACGCGTAATATCACGGCTCATTGGCATCCTGATTATTGTGCGGTCATGATTAGCCTGAAAGCGATTGACCGTCCGCCAGGCGATGCTTCGGCGCATGAGATGGAAGCCATAGCCGAGATTGCCGAAACCTTTGGCCAAGATGAAATTCGCGCAACCTATGAACAGAATCTGATTATCCCGCATATGGCTAAACAGCATCTGCCAGCAATATATGACCGACTCGCCGCGCTTGGCCTTGCCGGTGCTGAGGCGGGGCTGATTAGCGATATGATCGCCTGTCCGGGGCTGGATTACTGTAACCTTGCCAATGCGCGCTCATTGCCATTGGCTGATAAAATTTTCCGCCGTTTTGATGATGCTGACCGGCGTGCCGATATTGGTGCGCTACGGCTTAATATTTCTGGATGTATCAATGCCTGTGGGCATCATCATGCGGCTGACATTGGCATTTTGGGCGTTAATAAAAAGGGTGTTGAACATTATCAGATCACGCTGGGCGGTCAGGCTGGCGAAATGGCCGCAATCGGCAGTATTATGGGACCGTCTTTTGAAGAAGCTGATGTGCCCGCCGCGATCGAACGTATCGTCGATACCTATATGGATTTACGGCATGACAATGAAACATTTGCCGATAGTCTGATCCGTCTTGGAACCACACTATTCAAGGAATCGCTTTATGCGTGATGATGCTATCCAGACACAGCTGTTTGATCTTGCCGATGCTACAGTGATAGATGCGGCAGATCGGCCTGTTGCCGATTACAGAATCGCCACGAGTGACAGCGTGGCAGATGAGTCCATATATGCGGGGCTTGGCACAAATAGCATGATCGAAATCAGTTTTGACAAATTTTCTGATGGGCGTGGTTTTACCTATGCCCGGCGCATATCTGAGGCTGGGTTTGCTGGTATGCTTGTGGCTAGCGGTCATGTGATTGCCGATCAAGCCGATTATTTGCGCCGCTGTGGTTTCACCCATGCTGATATCCCCATATCAAGAATAGATGACTGGCAGGCTGCCTTATGCGCCATTTCAGCCCATTTCCAGCATATGACAAACTCTCCACGTAGCCGTATGGCTGCGTCTGCCATACGCCGCAGATAAGGCAATAATTAATTTTTTGATCAATTTTTTTTCTCATTGCTTGACAAGCTGTCGCAGGAAGCCCACATAGCAATCATCAAGGGCTAGCACTCGCGATGGGTGAGTGCTAGTGACACTTTTATTTGCATAACGGAGGAGAGAAAGGCATGAAATTCAGGCCCCTTCACGACCGCGTAGTTGTACAGCGGATGGAATCGGAAGAAAAGACTGCAGGCGGAATCATTATTCCAGATACAGCCAAAGAAAAGCCAATGGAAGGCAAAGTTATTGCCGCCGGAGCTGGTGCGCGAGATGAGACTGGCAAAGTCCAGCCACTTGACGTTAAAGCTGGCGACTCTGTGCTGTTTGGTAAATGGTCAGGCACCGAAGTCAAAATCGACGGTCAGGATTACCTGATCATGAAAGAATCCGACATCATGGGTGTTATCGAATAGATCGTCCCCTCAAAGTCTAAAGAGAAGGAATATAGAAAATGGCTGCTAAAGAAGTCAAATTCGGATCAGAAGCTAGAACAAAGATGCTCGAAGGTGTCGATATTCTAGCGAACGCCGTTAAAGTCACATTGGGTCCAAAAGGCCGTAACGTGGTTTTGGAAAAGTCATTTGGCGCACCTCGGATCACCAAAGACGGTGTGACTGTTGCTAAAGACATCGAATTGAAAGACAGGTTCCAGAATATGGGCGCACAGATGGTGCGTGAAGTGGCGTCAAAAGCTAATGACGTTGCTGGTGACGGGACAACAACCGCTACGGTTCTGGCGCAAAGCATTGCCCAGGAAGGCGCAAAAGCTGTTGCATCTGGCATGAACCCGATGGATCTGAAACGCGGTATCGACATGGCTGTCGACGCTGTTGTTGAAAAGATCGTTGCTGGGTCAAAGACCATTTCAACATCTGACGAAGTGGCTCAGGTTGGAACTATTTCAGCCAATGGTGAAGAAGCAATCGGCAAGATGATTGCCGAAGCCATGGAGCGTGTTGGTAATGAAGGTGTGATCACCGTTGAAGAAGCCAAAAGCCTCGACACCGAATTGGATGTTGTTGAAGGTATGCAGTTCGACCGCGGTTACTTGTCACCTTACTTTGTAACTGATGCCGAGAAAATGCGCGCTGTTCTTGAAGAGCCGTATATTCTGTTGCACGAAAAGAAACTGTCAAATCTACAAGACATGCTTCCTATTCTGGAAAAAGTTGTCCAGTCAGGCCGTCCATTGTTGATCATCGCCGAAGATATCGAAGGCGAAGCTTTGGCAACTTTGGTTGTTAATCGTCTCCGTGGTGGCCTGAAGGTTGCTGCTGTTAAGGCACCTGGTTTCGGTGATCGCCGCAAAGCCATGATGGAAGACCTTGCTATTCTAACGAACGGTACTGTCGTATCAGAAGAAGTTGGCATTGCGCTTGATAGTCTGACACTCGAAATGCTTGGTTCTGCCAAGCGCGTCGAGATCACCAAAGACGAAACAACAATCGTTGATGGGTCTGGTGATAAGACCGAGATCGACGCACGTTGTAACCAGATCCGTGCCCAGGCTGAAGAAAGCACTTCAGATTATGACCGTGAGAAGATGCAAGAGCGTTTGGCCAAACTGGCTGGCGGTGTTGCTGTGATCAAGGTTGGCGGTGCTACCGAAGTCGAAGTGAAAGAGCGTAAAGACCGTGTTGACGATGCTATGCATGCAACCCGTGCTGCGGTTCAAGAAGGTATCGTCCCTGGTGGCGGTGTTGCGCTTGTTCGAGCATCAGTGGTTCTTGATGGCTTGAAACCAGCTAACCGCGATCAGGAAGTTGGCATCAATATCGTTCGCCGCGCGTTGCAGGCTCCAGCCCGTAACATTGCGGAAAATGCTGGTGCTGAAGGGTCTGTCGTTGTTGGCAAGCTCATGGAAAGCAGCGATCCAAATATGGGTTACGATGCCAAGAACAACGAATATACCGACATGATCAAAGCCGGTGTTATCGATCCGACTAAAGTGGTTCGTTCTGCTTTGCAAAATGCGGCATCTGTTGCTGGCCTTCTGGTCACAACTGAAGCTATGGTTGCTGAAAAGCCAGAGCCAAAAGATCCAATGCCAGCTGCCCCTGATATGGGCGGTATGGGTGGTATGGGTGGCATGGGCTTCTAAGCCAGCCATCTATATGAATGAAGATCAAGCCGGAGGGTGGCAACGCCCTCCGGTATTTTTTGTAAAATTAGCAGAAAATTAACCTAGCTCGAGTATTTTTTTACTGTGAAAACAGACGGGTGAGCTAACAATGAATTTTAAAGGCACAAAAGCTACTCTTTTTCCAGCAGTAAAGACTTCGGAAAAAGAAATCAGAAATGTAA
>NZ_CBFHNB010000075.1:0-252 GCF_965657105.1 Puniceispirillum sp. (SeqCode) | reverse complement strand
ACGCCCTCCGGTTTTTTGTTGGGTAATAATCTAAGCCGCAGATTGATAGGGGTTATTAGCGTCAGCAACCCGCCTGATTTTGATTTGGTTTTGTGACGCCTGTGGTGTGACCAACGCACTTAGTTCGGCTATATCATGGGATAGGCTGACACTAAGGCCATCACGTGCAATCTGGCGTAATGTCATGTCTTGGGTTGGTTCGATTGGGCATTCATCACGTTCCCACCGTCCAACCGACTGTGTATCGCGATG
>NZ_CBFHNB010000074.1:0-8479 GCF_965657105.1 Puniceispirillum sp. (SeqCode) | reverse complement strand
TCTATTGAAACAAGAAAACAAAGACGTACTAAACAACTTAGCGCCATAATTTATGCAATGGAGCAGGTTAGAGAATATAATAGCATGAATGCCCAGCCTAGTAATGAATCTGGATCTACAATGACAAGTGGCTATGTGGAGGCAAAAGCTGAGTTGGCCACTATTCAGAGCGACGTATCAGCAGAGCATCTGCGCTCAAGCATGGCTGTCATTGCATCTGATAACTACAAAGGTTGGATTGTATACGATTTGGATTTAGCTGATGTGAAGTCAAAGAATAAACCATACTTATATATTACCCTAGCATCGATTCTAGGTGGTTTCATGGGCGTCGTATATGTGTTGATTATTAACGCTGCACGCACACGAAAAGAGCGATTGGCCTCTGCATAAAAGCTGGGCTATTTACCTTTTTTCCCGGTCGGATTATATTTGTTAATGTCAGCGGGGTATGACGGTGCCCAATCCGCCATAAGGCTGTCATCTATTAAAATTAAATAGAGTAATAGAACCATTTTCGACTCGAAAGGTGATGGGGGATATATGATTTCAGAAAAAGCAGAAAAACATTTAAAGCAATTTGCATTGATGCTGGGCATGTTGAGCGCCCTTGCGGTCATATTTGACTGGTACCCCTATACAATGCTGATTTCCTTTCCCTTCTGCCTGATCTGGATTTATTGCGCATGGCTTCATACTGAACCACAATTGAAATGGATTAATATCATTTTTTCGTGTCTCTATGCCTATGGTATTGCTCGCTATTATTGGTTCTAGCCACGACTTTTACTTGCCAGCATATTAAAGCCGTGCAGTATGACGGGGTATAGCAAGGGTTTAACAATGCCTGCATCATTCATTACCGGATTTGCGCTTGGCTTTTCGCTGATATTGGCGATTGGGGCGCAAAATGCCTTTGTTCTACGTCAGGGTCTGATGGGTAGGCATGTGTTTGCCGTGGCCTTGTTCTGCGCGCTTTCGGATGCTGTGTTGATCATCGCGGGCATAGGCGGCCTGTCATTGCTTATTGCGGATTTTATGACCGCTTATACTGACTGGATGTTTGGTGGCGCAGCGATCTGGCTGGCGCTTTATGGATTGTTGCGTTTGCGCGATGTGATACGAGGCGGCGGCGGGCTTGAAGCGGGTACGGTTAAAAGCCTTGGTGTTATGTCAACATTAAGCGTGGCCGCGATGCTGACCTTTGCCAACCCGCATGTCTATCTTGATACGGTGATATTGGTTGGCACCGTATCCTTGCGATTTGACGGTATCGACAAATTGTTGTTTGGCGCGGGTGCTGCCAGTGCCAGCTTTGTTTTCTTCTTTGGATTGGCCTATGGTGCCAGTTATTTTGCCAGCCATATGCAACGGCCAGGCGCATGGCGAGTGCTTGATGCAGTGATTGCCGTGATCATGTTTGCGCTGGCGCTGGCCATGGCGCGCGCCGGCAACTGGATATAACCCATTGCCACCTGTCAAAGCGGTTATTTTATAGGTTAGACGTTGTCGTCCAGATCTTCTTCTAAAATGCTGATTTGAACATGATAGCATGTCTCACCATCTTCATTATCCTGAAACACAACGCCGATAAATTCGTCTTCCAGCATCAGATCGGCCGAGTCTTCTTTGTTTTCACGGCGGGCGATTGACAATTTATTATTGCCAAAGCGCTGGCGTAAATAGCGTTGAACTTTTGCTGTATCACTTGCATTCATGGCGTCTGCCTTCTCATCAATCTGCTTGGCGCCAGACCCTATAAAGCTAATCGGATCCAGACGGTTAAATGCCTAACCTATCACGCCACAACTGGCAAGACACAACTGGCAAATATGTTGTGCTTTAAAAGGGCAATTAGCCATGCAACGCTATCTGTTCGGTTTCATGAGACCATGACGGGCAGGTGGTGACATCATGCGACTGACAGGATGTGCATCGCATACGCCCACCCAATTCGGGCACTGGAAAAAGCGGGCCTAGATGATTGATCAGCGGCGATGGGTCAATATCCGCGCTATGATCACATCGGTTGCACCAGCATAGGACATATTGTTTTTCTATATCCAGATCAGCCAGTGTCATGGGACTCACAGGTTCGCTTTTGGCAATGAGGTGGCGTTTGAATTTGCCCATCTTGAAACTCCTATCCTAGTTTATGTGCTGATATGGAAATGATGTTATCATATCTATGTTCATGTTTTGTTCTATTTATGTTTAGCTTATTTCATGACGCTGAACAAGCGGAAATAGCTAGGCTAGAATATTTTATAAAATCGATAGCAGGGTGGGCGCTGCGGCGCTGGCTAGCCTGATATCAGCCGAGGTAATTTATCAAAGTGATTGATCACGTCCTGCACCATTGATGCCTTACATAAAACGCGCTTGTTGTCGCGCAGGATAAATTGTGGACGTTCCTTGTGATGACGTTGTTGTTTTTCAATCACAAAGACGGGTGTTTCGTGGGTATGGCGGAAGATCGAAAAGGCGGCAGACCCCGTCAGATGATCCAGCGCATAGTCACGCCATTCACCAGCGGCAACACGCGCGCTATAGGCCGCAAGTATGAGTCCGAGCTCGCTACGGGTGAAATATAGCGGGCGGTTGGATTTTTTTGGATTGGAAACTTGAGACACGTACCTCTATACCTATTTTTTGTGGTGGCTGTTTCGAAATATTACGGTTATGTTGAGGCAGGTTTTTGCCAAGGTCAATAAAGCATTGGCATTTTTTAACATTGATATGGCCATTATGTCGGGCGATGGTGTCGTAACTGTTCCGGAAAAATGGTTATATCTAAGCTGGTTATCACCTCAGAATCATGGCTCATAGATGGTCAGATGATAACCATATTATCAAGGACGAAGTTTAGGTTCATGGCTGATATTTTTGACGAAATTGATGAAGAGCTAAAGAAAGATCGCGCCGAATTGCTATGGGCACGATATGGCAAATATGTGATTGGTGCTTGTCTGTTTGTTGTTGTGGCCGTTGGTGGGCATCAGGGTTATGGTGTCTATTCTGCCAAGCAGATTGAAAAGGCAGCTGATTTATATCACATGTCTTTAAAGGCCGATGACGTGATTTCATCGCTGAATAACAATGTCGATGAATTGACCGATGGCTACCAGATGTTAGCGCGCTTTCAGATTGCCGCTGCCGAGGCCAGAGCTGGTGATCATGCGGCCGCTCAAGCCAGCTATAGCGCCCTTGCCGAAGACAAAGCTATCGACCCACTTTACCAGCAATTTGCCCAGCTATTATCCGTCATGAACGCGCCTGCTGATAGCAGCGTTCAGAGTCTGCAGGATCGCCTTGCACCGCTCATCAGTGCGGCTGGCACTTGGCAGGGGCTGGCGCTTGAGCAAAGTGCAAGTCTTGATCTACAAACTGGCAAGGTCGATGCGGCCAAGACCAAGCTGGAACAAATTGTCACATTAACCGAAATTCCGCAGTCGTTACGTCAACGCGCCCAGCGGATGCTTGATATTCTCAACGCCTGATAATTGATCATATCTGAAAGCCTCTAGGAGCCTGGAATGAAGATGCGCCTTACTATGCCCCAAACCATGTTTCGTAACGCAAACAGTGGTGCTGTATCGGTAAAGACATCTGTATCGGTTATGGCTGGCATAGTGCTATTGGCTTTGTCGGCCTGTTCACCGCCTGAAGCTATATTGCCAGGTGACCGTATTGCAGTGTTTGAAGGTGTTGCTTCGATCAGCATTGATGCCGCGGCGTTTGATGAAGGGGCTGGTTTACCAGCGCCATCCGGATTGGCGTCGGCGACACATGCGGGGGGTTCAGCCGCGCATGCTGGTGGGCATTTGAGTCTTGATCTGCCGCTGAAAAAAATATGGACTGTATCGATTGGCGGTGCTGGCAATAATCTTGTTGATCTGGCGCAGCCAGTGATTGATGGCGGCCGGGTTTTTGCGGTCACGCCGCTAGGCCAGGTCACAGCGATTGACGTGCAAACAGGGGCATCCATATGGTCGGTATCGATCGAAAGTTTTGCTGATGATCCGTTGCCAGGGATTGGTGGCGGTGTCATGGTCAGTGGCGATCAGCTGTTTGTCCATGCTGGGGGGCATAAGCTGGCCGCCTTATCAGTTGAAGATGGCACTAGCCAATGGTCAATCGATCTGCCTTTGCCGATCCGTGGTGGGCCCACCGCGATTGATGACCAGGCTTTGATTATTACCGATATTGACGGCAATCTGATGGTGCTGGGCATGGAAGATGGTTCATTGCTATGGGATCGTGCTGGCTTGCCATCAAGCACAATCATTTATGGGGCGCCGTCGCCGGCCTATGATGATGGCGAACTTGCGATTGCGGGTGCAGGCGGCGAATTATTATTAATTAATGCTGCCGATGGCGAAATTATCTGGACCGAGTCATTGGCTGCTTTCAACCCGCGGACGCCTTTACAGGGGATTGGTGATATTCGGGCGAATCCGGTGATTGATGGTGGACTTGTTTTTGCGATCAGTCAGTCAGGTCGTATGGCGGCGTTAAATACACGTTCAGGTTTCATGCTCTGGGATCAGCCGATTTCGGGTGTTGAAATGCCATGGGTCGCAGGCGATACGGTTTTTGTGGTCTCGCTTCAAGGCCGCGTTTATGCGCTCCGCCGTGAAGATGGCATGGTGCGTTGGATCGCCGAACTGCCTGGTGCTTTGCCTGCTGGTGCAATGGCGTCTGAAAATCTGACCCGATATATCGGACCGCTTGTTGCGAATGAACAGGTGCTGGTGATTTCAAAATCTGGTACGCTTCATATGCTTAATGCCGAAACCGGTGTTGAAATCAGTAGTCTTAACGTCGGTAGCGATATCGTTACACCGCCGCAGATCGCTGGTGGACGACTTTTTGTGCTGTCTAATAATGGTCAGCTCTCAGCCTTCGACTAATATACGGGCATTTCATTATGGTTACTTTTGCGATTGTTGGTCGCCCGAACGTTGGCAAATCAACATTATTCAACCGTCTGATTGGGCGGCAACATGCGATCGTCGATGATCAGCCCGGGGTTACGCGTGACCGCCGCGAAGGCGATGGCACACTGGCGGGTTTGCGTTTTCGTATCATTGATACGGCTGGGCTTGAAGAAGCCAGTGATGGCAGTCTTGAAGACCGCATGCGCTATCAGACCGAACGGGCTATTGCCGAGGCTGATGTCACGCTGATGGTTGTCGATGCCCGTTTGGGGATCACGCCGGTTGATAAATTCTTTGCTGGCGAAATTCGCAAATCGGGCGCGCAGGTCGTTCTGGTCTGTAATAAATGCGAGGGTAAGATCGGCGCTAGCGGCGTGGCCGAAAGCTGGACCCTTGGGCTTGGTGAGCCGGTGGCTATTTCGGCGGCGCATGGTGAAGGTCTGGTTGATCTGCATGACGCGATGCTGGAAGCGGCTGACAAGCAGGGGCTGGCAGGTGTGCTGACAGGCGATGATATTCTGACCACGCATGAAGATGATGATCAGGACATCCCCGAAAATGAGGTCGATGCCCCGCTTGATGCCGATGGTAATCCTATCGATGTGTGGCAGGATGAAGCGGGCAAACAGCCGATGCGGATTGCCATTGTCGGGCGGCCAAATATGGGCAAATCAACATTGATCAACAGCCTGCTTGACGAAGACCGGTTGCTGGTCGGGCCCGAAGCCGGTATCACCCGTGATGCGATTGAATTGCCGTTTGAATGGCAGGGACGCCCCTATAAGCTAGTTGATACAGCTGGTATGCGCCGCCGCGCCCGCGTTGTCGATAAGGTTGAAAAGCTGATGGTCGATGATGCTTTGCGGGCGATTCAATATGCGCATCTATGCGTTTTGTTAATTGATGCGACCGAAGAACTGCACAAACAGGATCTGTCGATCGCCCGTGTTATCGCCAATGAAGGCCGCGCCATTGTCATAGGCGCTAATAAATGGGATGCCGTGCGGAACAAGCAGGCATCAGCAATGCAGATTTCGGATCGTCTGAAAACCTCTATGTCCCAGCTAAAGGGCGTGCCTGTCGTGCAAATGTCGGGGTTGCATAAACGGGGGCTTGGCAATCTGCTGAAAGCCGCCGATGACATGTATGCAATATGGAATACGCGTGTTTCAACAGGGCGACTTAATCGCTGGCTGGAAATCATGCTTGAAGCGCATCCACCGCCATTGGTCGAAGGCCGTCGCCTGCGTATCCGCTATATCACCCAGATCAAGACACGGCCACCGACATTTGCGCTATTTGTCAGCCGTCCGGCAGATTTGCCAGATTCCTATCTGCGGTATCTATCGACCGGTTTGCGTAATGATTTTGGTCTGCGCGGGATACCGATCCGTATGGTCATGCGCAAGCGGGAAAACCCATTCGCCTAGCACCGGCTCATCTATGCACCGGCTCATCTATCAGGTTGCCCATCTATCAGGCTATATGCCTATTAGTTTGGATATATGCCTAGCTGTTGTGATCCAGCATATCTGCCAGCATCGCGCCCAATCCGCCCAGCATCCGGGCTACGCGTTCTGCGCCATCGGCCTTTAGCGTCATCTGCTTATGCGCCGGGCTGGATGGTATCGGCGCGGTTGTCATATAAAGCGCGCGATTGATCTCGATCTGGACTGACTGTCGCGGCGAATTGATCCGTCCATAGGCACGGGTGATATGCCCGCCCGCATAAGGCTTGTTCCAGGCCACGCTGAACCCATGATCGGTAATAAAGCTGCTGATCTTGTGGCCAAGTGCGGCGTCTATGGTCGTGCCAAAGCAATCGCCAAGCACAAAATCGGCAAGTGGTTGGCCAAGCCGGTCGGTTTGCGGCATCGAATGAATATCAAGCAGAAGATAATGCCCATGCTGTGCCAATGCCGTATCCAGCGTTGCCGAAAGCATCTGGTGATAGGGCGCATGCACCATAGCCAGCCGCCGCTGCGCTTCGTCAACCGATAAAGGGGCGTTATGGATCGGCATGCGCGCCGCATTCAGCCGTGGTAACAACCCATAGCCAGCCTTGACCTGACGCGATGGTTCCGCCGCATCAATGCCATTGGCGAACATGATTTTATCCAGTGCATCAGCGGGTCTGTTCACATCCAGAAAGGCGCGCCCGACATGATTGGTTATGGCGGTAATATTATGCGCCAACATGCCTTCAATCAGCCAGTCAACAGCGTAATCTTCAAGGTCGCGCAACGCCGCCAGATCAAGCGCGCTTGTCGCAACAAAGTCCGCCGGATATAGCCGCCCAGCATGCGGACAGGACACGACCAGCGCTCTTATATAGGCTTGAGCGTCATTGGCAGGGGCGTCATAGGCGGGCAGGGTGGTGCCCTTTTTAATTGGGGATGATCCGGCATTACGACGGCTAACCGCGGTAAAATCGGCATCATCGGTGTGACATGAAGCGGCCGCGGGTGACTGCGCAAAATCAAACGCCACTTCATTGCCACTAACACTGCCACTGCCACTAACGCTGGTTGCGCCATTGCCATTGGTCATGCCCTCATTAACGATGTCTGGTATCGTGTTTGGCGTCACAGAGGCAGGCGTTTTCCCCTGTGGTTCGGGCAAAGCGGTTATGTCGGAAGATGTAGAAAGCGCGTCCATCGGATAAAAAATACCATCTCGCTGTCGCACGTCAATTCAAATTCTGTGAAATTGCTAATATGAGGTAGTTTACGTGAATGATCTGGCCTATTAGCTTGCCTAATCCCCCGCCTAATTCCTCGTCTGATCGGGGCAAATGGCACCAGAGGGTAAAACGCCCTCATCACGCATGAAAAAGCACCCAATCTGGCCAAAAGTTCTTGCCATATGCCCGCGCTTGGGGCAGATATAGGGCGCATAGGGCGTCGGCCAAGACCAGCGCGCCCGATATGTGAAAATGGGGGTGTAGCTCAGCGGGAGAGCACTTCGTTGACATCGAAGGGGTCACAGGTTCAATCCCTGTCACTCCCACCATTTCACTTTTTATAGTATTGACTTATGTCTGCTACAGGCCGCACCAGTTACAAATTATTTGTGTGACGTTGGTTATTTATCGTTCCCTTTAAATAATTTTTCGACATCTTCCCATGAGGGAAGTTTGAAATTCCAATCGTCATTAAGCTTATTATAATCGTCATTAAGCTTATCATAATCGTCTTCAGTTAAGGATTTTACTTTTGCCTTGACCTCGCTGACTGATGGCACATTCACACCACAGACATCACGTTCATTGACTTCACTTTCATCGAGGTCAAATTGCGCATTTAGCTCTTTCATGTCGCGCATAGTGGCACAAGCATCTTTGATATCAAGGGCAGTAAGGCTAACAATAAAAAAAATACCCACACCAGGTATAGCTTCAGGCACCACCCCTGCTATATTTCGTCCAGTTCGCCACATAGCGCGATTGACAAGTTTTTTTGATAGTTGCTTGACTGTACGTTTTTTAGTGGCAATTTTTGTTGTGAGGCGTTTGTTACTGGTTATTAATTTGTCGTTTG
>NZ_CBFHNB010000073.1:0-9045 GCF_965657105.1 Puniceispirillum sp. (SeqCode) | reverse complement strand
AGACCCTTTTTGTATCCGTCCAAACGCATCTGCGCAAAATTATAATAAGTGGGGGCGCCAACGAAACTGATGCGTCGATGGCCAAGCATGACGAGGTGATCAACAGCCGTAACAAAGGCGGTCTCACTATCGACATCATACCATGCGTAATCATCGTGATTGACCGACCGACCGTGCACGATGAAGGGAAAATTCATTTTCTTTAACAGCTCTATCCGCGCATCCTTTTTATAGGGGCGCGAGAGCACCAGACCGCTGACCTTGCCACTTGTTACCAATTTACGGATAGCCTCGGCTTCCTGCTCGGCAGACGGCACTTGCACCAACAGCAAATCCCAGCCACGGGTTGCCAGCGATTGGCCAATTCCTTCTAGCAAATGTGCAACAAACGGTTCGGAAATGGCGCCTGAGCCGGGTGGCATCATATAGGCAACGGTCTCTGCAACGCCGGTTGCAAGTCGTCGCGCATTATGGTTTGCACGATAATTATATTTTTCCGCAGCGGCGCGAACCCGCTCGACTGTTCCTTGGCTAATGTCGGAATATCCGTTGAGCGCGCGCGACACAGTACCCTCGGTAAGGGATAGTTGTTTCGCCAGGAATTTCAAACTAACGCGTTGCATCGCTGCTCCAAAATATAGCCTAATACAAAACGCTATTCCGAAAGCGCTTTCGGAATCAAGCAAATTAGTTTTATATGATGAGAAAACTTTGCCTTTTATCCGCCACCTCGGTGATAATGTGGCCAATTCACACCAAATTCGGACATGACAAAATATGCAATCTGTTGAAATTCCACCAAAGCCAGATTTTGAATCCGCTGCGTTCCTGCGTCAGCATGTTTCTGATATTATTTCATTTTATGAACCGGTAGCCTTTGATCCAACTGGCGGTTTTTTTCACCACTTCCGTGATGATGGCTCAATATACGATGCCGACACCCGTCATCTGGTGAGTTCGGCACGCTTTGTCTTTAATTATGCAAACGCCTTTATCCAGACCAATAAACCACATTATGCGGAAAGGGCGGCGCATGGATTGCGCTATCTGAAAACTCATCATTTGAGCCCGCACGGGCATTATCTGTGGCAACGTAGCGGTGCGCAAATCGAAGATGGCCGAGCGATGGCCTATGGTCACGCATTTGTAATGCTGGCGGCGGCATCGGCGAGTCACCTAAAGATCGCTGGCGCGGCAGAAATGATCAGTGATGTTTGGGATTTTCTCGAGGAGAATTTCTTTGAGCCAGCCCACAATGCCTATGCCGATGAATATGATGACACCCTTACCACCCTGTCCAGCTATCGCGGGCAAAACGCAAATATGCATATGGTCGAGGCGTTAATCGCCGCCTATGAGGCCACCGGAGACCAGCGCTATCTCGACCGCGCCGATAATGTTGCGCATAAATTCACGATCGATTTGGCGGCGCTTGGGGATGGCCAGATATGGGAGCATTACAACACCAATTGGGCGCCGGATTGGGATTATAATATCGACAAGCCAGACGATCTGTTCAAACCTTGGGGATTCCAGCCCGGTCATCAGGTTGAATGGGCAAAGTTGCTATTGCAGATTGACGCCCATAATCCAGCTGACTGGCACCTTGAAACCGCGACCTCGCTCTATCACAAGGCTTTTGATAATGGCTGGGATACAGAATATGGCGGACTGGTTTATGGCTATGCACCGGATGGTAGCTTTGCCGATGCGCATAAATATTTTTGGGTTCAGGCCGAAGCTATCGCAACTGCATGGCGCCTTTATGATCGTACAGGCGACAACCGTTACCGCGATGATTATAACCGTCTATGGGCCTGGTCATGGGATCATTTGATCGACCATAAATACGGCGCGTGGTTCCGCATAACCAGCCGTGAGGGCAAATGGATCGAGCCATATAAATCGCCAGCTGGCAAAGTTGATTATCACACAATGGGAGCATGCTGGGATGTGCTGGGCGTTATGACAACTGACCCTGAATGAATAAAATGTGAGGGCGATACTATATTGCAGTGTCATGTGGCTATTTTTTGCCCCCCAGGAAACATCAAACATATGCGCATAATTAACTCTTTTACTGAGGCTTAAATCAAGTCAACGTTGTTAAGTTAAGTGCATGAGGCTTCATAACCTGATGACCGATGCTGGTAAATTTCTTTACCCCCTATTACACAACAATTCATATCAAAGTTCAAAAAGCTTGGCTTTTCTGAAAACCAGATCTTCCCCGCCATCTTTTAGATAAAGTTGCATTGCTTCCGTTAACAGCGGCTCGTAATGTTTGTCTGATGTCAGGTGATCAAAAGCGGAGGCACCTGTATCTGGTATATCGAAAAGCAAAGGCTGCCATTCACGCTCAAGTGAAGCAACAATGGAACTGGAAAGCCTAACTTCGTCAGCTTGGTTAGTTGTATGAAGCGACCGCTGGAGAATTTATTGTCCGTATTTTGGGATAAGCGGCTTTGGGATGCACTTCTGGAGATAGTAAATTCCGCGTTTGCGGTAGAGGTAAGGTACCCGGGGCCTAAATTGGGTTGGGCGTTGCGCCTCAGACCGGGGTTTAGTTGATTATTTGCCAGTTTAACAGTCTTATACCTGTCAATTAAAGCTCTTTGAAAAACCAAATGACACTGAAACTTTAGGTTTAGATAAGCACTGGTTCTTTTCTTGAAGAGCTTTGATATGACGGCGACGTGCAGGCGCGTCCTCACCAAGGTTTACTGCAAAATCCATCTCTACTTGTAAAGCCTTACAATCTAGCAATTCGTCTCCTGCCTTTGTTAAAAGTGAGCGGTCTTGGAGAGCGCATGCACCTAAGCAAACTATAATTACTAATGATGGTACAGCTATAAATTGCATCTTTTAACCTGCCATAATTGATTAAGAATAACAAAAGCTAACATTAACTAGTGATCTATGGCCAGAGGATCACGGTTCCCGGCTCTCGGATCTTGGAACTATTGGCTTTATCTCATCAAGGCTTTTGTCGAGTTTTGTTGCTGGCATAAGACGCCCTTAGATTGTTAAGGACTTTGTCGGCTCGAAGTAATCAGACAGTCATTTGTAGTCCCATACATGCAAGGATTATTTTTGAGAAAGTGACGTGCATATAGTGTTTTCCACAGGAAAAAGTTTTTTGAAAAAAATTTCAAATGTGGTGGGATGAGTGGGATAAGTGTTGTTTTTATTAATTTATTCTCCTCCCACTTCATCCCGTTTATAGCACTTCATAGGGTCACGAGTGAGACCGTGCATGCTTTTTTGACATACGCTTTGCGCGGTCATTTTCTCATGGAAGATCGCATGGGGCTGGCGGAGGGACGGGGATTCGAACCCCGGTGAAGTGTTACCCTCAACACGCTTTCCAAGCGTGCGCCTTAAGCCACTCGGCCACCCCTCCGCAATAGCGGCAAATTAACAGGCTCACCCCCGCATGTAAACCAGTCGTCATTCTCTAAATCATGCCCTCTAATCAATTTTACCATTTTTGCACTTTTGGCTTGTGACTGGTGCCCGCAATCGCCACTATGGGGAAATGATAAGGATAAGTGAATGATAGGAATTTTCTTAAAGATCATTGCCGCTTTGTTCGGCCTATTAGCGTTATATGTTATCTGGCTGGATATAACCAACGATGCCAGCCCAAGCATCGTGCTAGGCCAGTTTTGGTTCGAACATCACAGCGTTTCCCTGCAGGTTGGTGAAGCCATCATTAGCCGCTATATAGACCCATGTGGTTTGATCGTCGCGCTTAATTGCGAACCATTCCTATGGCACCCAATGATCGCCAGCTTGCTTGGCTGGCCTGCGGCCTTGATTTTTATTATATGTACGCTGATATTCGGAAGCTTTACGCGCCTTGCTGGCAGGCGATCATCGCGTCGCGCGTCTAAACGCGCCTTACAACGTGACGGGGCATAGCATAGTAACAGCGCATCGTGATGGGGCGGCCTAGCAGAGGCCAGCCCGTTCATATAGCCTAATTATCACCCATTTTCAGCGCTTCAAAAAAGGCCGTTTGCGGGATATCGACTTTGCCGAATTGCCGCATTTTCTTTTTGCCTTCTTTCTGCTTTTCCAACAGCTTTTTCTTGCGCGTGATATCCCCGCCATAGCATTTGGCCGTCACGTCTTTGCGTAAGGCAGCAATCGTTTCACGGGCGATAACCTTGCCTCCAATTGCCGCCTGTAATGCCACCTTGAACATCTGACGTGGCACCAGATCTTTCAACCTAATACAAATCGCACGGCCTTTACCTTCGGCTTGATCGCGATGCACAATCATCGACAAGGCGTCAACCGGATCGCCATTAACAAGAATAGATACTTTCACCAACTCACCCGGACGATAGCTATCGATGGCATAATCAAAGCTGGCATAGCCTTTGGTGATGGATTTAAGCCTGTCATAAAAATCGAAGACAACTTCGTTCAGCGGCAAGCGATATACTGCCATTGCGCGATTGCCTGCATAGGTTAGGTCAATCTGCTCGCCCCGACGCTCAGTACATAAGGTCAGAACCGGCCCCAGAAATTCATCAGGTGTCATGATGGTGGCTTTGATCCACGGCTCTTCAATCTCGCTAATTCTGGTCACTTCTGGCATATCTGCCGGATTATGAAGATCAAAGCGTTTTCCATCGGTCAAATGCATCTGATAAACCACCGAAGGTGCGGTCGAAATCAGGTCAAGATTGAATTCGCGGGTCAGACGGTCACGGATCACTTCCATATGCAACAGGCCTAAAAACCCACACCGGAATCCAAAGCCAAGCGCGGCAGATGTTTCCGCTTCAAACGAGAAAGACGCATCATTTAGCGATAGTCTTTCCAATGCCTCGCGCAGGCCTGAAAAATCGTTGGTATCAACAGGAAACAAGCCGCAGAATACCACTGGCACTGACGGAGCAAAGCCTGGCAAAGCCTCGTCACATAGGCGTCGTTCATCGGTAATTGTGTCACCGACCTTAGCGTCCGAAACGGTTTTTACACCCGCATTGATAAAGCCAATTTCGCCTGGCCCCAATTCGTCAACCGACGTTGGTTTTGGTAAAAAGGTGCCAACACGTTCAATTACATGTGTTGCGCCTGATGCCATCATGCGTATTTTCATGCCCTTTTTCATGACGCCATCATGCACCCGCACCAATGTCATCACGCCCAGATAGGCATCATACCAGCTATCAACCAGCAATGCTTTTAGCGGCGCCGTCCGATCACCTTGCGGGGCTGGCAGCTTGGTCACCAAGGCTTCGAGAATATCGTTAATACCTTCGCCCGTCTTGGCGCTGGCCGCAATCGCATCATCAGCAGGCAAACCGATCACCTCTTCGATCTGTGCTTTTACGCGATCTGGTTCGGCAGCAGGCAGGTCGATCTTGTTCAATACCGGCACGATTTCGTGATCGGCCTCAATCGCCTGATAGACATTGGCCAATGTTTGCGCCTCAACCCCTTGGCTGGCATCAACCACCAAAAGCGATCCTTCACAGGCCGAAAGCGAACGCGACACCTCATAGCCAAAATCGACATGGCCTGGCGTATCCATTAGATTAAGCACATAATCCTTGCCATCTTTGGCTTGATAATTAAGCCGCACCGTCTGCGCCTTAATTGTAATGCCCCGTTCACGCTCAATATCCATATTATCAAGCACCTGATCCTTCATCTCCCGATCAGACAGGCCGCCACAGGCCTGAATCAAACGGTCGGCAATGGTTGATTTGCCGTGGTCGATATGCGCGATAATCGAAAAATTTCGGATCTGGTCTATGTCTGTCATATGTCACTTGCCTATGGGGCGCTGGTTGTGTGCTTGATTGCTATACACCAATTTTGCCGTTTATACCGCCCTAATATGACCAAAATTGTCAATCTGTGACGATATGGCCAAATCAATGTTGAACACGTGCCTGAAAATTTGCCAGAAAATGTATCCAAAAATTTGTCTGTTGTGGCCTTTTCGATGGTAATATAATAACGTAAATACATGAATTGTAATTCATAAAAGCGGCTAAGTGCGTTTATATGAAAAGAAAAAACCAATTAAGGATAGGAAACAGCAATGCCTAGCATGGGTTTTGAAAAATACCGTCCGTACGAGGGGCCCGATCTGATTGATCGGACATGGCCTTCGACACGTATAAACACCGCACCTATATGGTGCTCGGTTGATCTACGCGACGGTAATCAGGCACTCATCGAGCCGATGGATGCTGCCCGCAAAATGCGCATGTTCAAGATCCTTGTCCAGATGGGTTTCAAGGAAATCGAAGTTGGCTTTCCGTCTGCCTCGGATACGGATTTTAATTTCCTGCGCGAATTGATCGAAGGCGGCCATGTGCCTGATGATGTAACAATTCAGGTGCTGACCCAAGCACGTGAGCATCTGATTGATCGCACGATTGAAAGTCTGGATGGTGCCCCCAATGCCATTTTGCATCTATATAACTCAACCTCGACCTTGCAACGCCGTGTTGTGTTCAAGGCGGATCGCGATGGCGTTAAACAAATCGCTGTTGATGGTGCCAAAATGGTGGCTGACCGCATTTCAAAATGCGGGGCGGATAATCTGCGTCTGCAATATAGCCCCGAAAGTTTTACCGGCACCGAGCTGGATTATGCGCTGGATGTCTGCGAAGCCGTCATGGATGTCTGGCAACCAACAGCCGAAAACCCAACAATCATCAATCTGCCTGCCACCGTCGAAATGTCAACGCCGAATATTTATGCTGACCAGATCGAATGGATGAGCCGTCATTTTTCCAATCGTGATGCTGTCATTCTGTCATTGCATCCGCATAATGATCGGGGCTGTGCTGTGGCCGCTACCGAATTGGGATTGATGGCGGGGGCTGACCGCGTCGAAGGCACGTTATTTGGCAATGGCGAACGCACTGGCAATGTTGATATTATCACGCTGGGTTTGAATATGTTTACCCAGGGCGTCGATCCGACCCTCGATTTTTCCGATATTAACGAGCTTGTTGAAACCGCCGAATTTTGTAATCAGCTGGCTGTACCGGAACGCCATCCCTATGCTGGAAAGCTGGTGCATACGGCCTTTTCCGGCAGTCATCAAGACGCCATCCGCAAAGGCATGGATGCCCTTATGAACGCCAATGAAAGCATTTGGGAAGTGCCTTATCTGCCGATTGATCCGGGCGATATTGGCCGTACCTTTGAGGCGATCATCCGCGTCAATTCACAATCGGGCAAAGCTGGGGCGGCCTATCTGCTTGAGGCGGATCATCATGTGCGCCTGCCGCGCGCTGCCGAGGTTGAATTTTCCGGCATTGTCCAGCGTGAGGCCGACACCACCGGCAAGGAAATCACCAGCCAGCGCATCTGGGAACTGGCCGAGGCACATTATATCATTCCGGCGGGGCGATTTGAACTGGTCAGCTTTGATGTTGCCAAAGCCAGCCGTTCGGGCGATGGCGAGCGTGTCACGGCGACAATCCGGCATGATGGTAAAGATGTCACTGTCAGCGCGGTTGGCAATGGCCCTATTTCAGCCTTTGTTGAGGCGATGCGAAGCGGTTTTGACCTGTCATTCCGGCTTGCCGATTTTGGCCAGAACACGCGCTCGGCCACGTCAAAAGCCGAAGCCGCCGCCTATGTTGAATTGGTAGTGGAAGATGGTGATCACACGCGCTCGATATTCGGCGTTGGCATTGATACCTCAATCACTATGGCACCGATCCGCGCGGTAATCAGCGCGCTGAACAAGTTGTAGAGCCGATAATGATGTATTTTATAAAACGGGCCGCGCTGTTGAGTGTGGCCCTTTTTTTGGGCATGGTGGCTTTTCCTGTTTCCGCAATGGCCGACCATCCGAATCTCAGCAAAATCGGCCCCGTATTACAACATCCGTGGGGCATGGATTTCCTGAATGATGACACGATCTTGGTGACCGAACGGCGGGGCAATCTGTTCCGGATCAATCTGGCTACCGGCAATGCCCACCAGATTGGCAATATGCCAGATGTCTATCACAAACGTCAGGGTGGTCTGCTTGATGTGCTGGTTGATGGGGAATGGATATATCTTTGCTATTCGGCTGTGTTGGATGGTGGCTCATCAACGGCAATCGACCGGGCGCGCCTCGATACACAGCGCCGTAATCTGATTGACCGCACGACCATTTTCACCGCCAATCGACCAACCCGTTCAGGGCATCATTTTGGCTGTCGCATGGCCATTCCCCGGACTGGCCAGCAGGCTGGCTATCTATTTGCCAGCCTGGGTGATCGCGGTGATCGTAATAATGCTCAGGACGCGGCAGTCCATGCGGGCAGCATTATCAGGATCCACCCCGATGGGCGCATCCCCACCAATAACCCAAAGGGTGATGACACCAAAATTGACAGCCCAAAATTTGACAACTGGTTGCCAGAGATCTGGTCAATCGGTCACCGCAACCCGCAAGGCATGGCTGTCCATCCGGACACGGGCGATATCTGGACGCATGAGCATGGGCCGCGTGGCGGCGATGAGATCAACCGGATTACCGGAGAGCCATTCGCCGGCGGCACTAATTACGGCTGGCCCACCGTCAGCCACGGGCGCGAATATGCAACCGGAAGACAGGTCAGCAAGCAAAAAACCCGCGCTGGCTACGCTGATCCTAAATGGGTGTGGGACCCGTCAATTGCTCCGTCGGGCATGGCATTTTACCCACAAGACGCCACCATGTTTGCCGATATGCAAGGACATTTGCTGGTCGGTTCATTAAAATTCAGGCAATTATGGCTGGTGCGCCTATCGGACGGCTCGCCGCGGGATGAACAGGTCGTGATGGATCGTGCCATAGGCCGGGTGCGTGATGTCGCGGTCGCGCCTGATGGCAGCATTTTGCTGCTTAATGACGAGGCCAGTGGCGGGGTGTGGCGCATCAGCCGCTAAGGCCGCATAAAGCGATTGCAAGAGGCATATCTGGGCAGATATTTACAATGCCCTAGACAAAATCCATCGGTGCCATTGCCCATTGCAAGGTGTCATTACTTGGCACCGGAAACATATCGTCTGGGATTCCCATGT
>NZ_CBFHNB010000072.1:0-9654 GCF_965657105.1 Puniceispirillum sp. (SeqCode) | reverse complement strand
GCTTGTGCTTTCATTTCGGCCAGCATCACCGCGATATCATCCTTGGCCATATCTTCAGCCAGGGCGGCATCGCGCAATCCCACTTCATCCACCGGGGCGGCTTGCGCAACAAACGCAACCCCTGCCGCCGCCAGCATGTTCTGACGTGTTTGGCTAGTTGAGGCCAATATCAACCTATCGGCAGGTAATTTTACAAAGCTATCTTGGGTCATGCGTTGCTTTCGCGCCAATTTGTATGCAGTTGGATAATCGCCGCAGCGGTTTCTTCGACCGAACGGCGCGTTACATCGATCACTGGCCAGCCTGATTTATTAAATAGGCGTCGTGCCTGTTTGGCTTCTTCTTCGATCGCGCTGATATCGGCATAGGTTTTATTTTCATTATCAAGCATGGCAATTTGGCGGGTTTTGCGGATGGCGCTTAGCCGTTTAGGATCATTCGTCAGCCCGACGGTAAATAGATCAAGCCCGTCAAGATAATGCGCCGGAAAAGGCACCCCCGGCACCAGCGCATAATTGGCCACCTTATAGCCGCGATGCGCCAGATACATCGATGTTGGTGTTTTTGAAGTGCGTGAAATCCCCACAATCAGAATATCCGCCTCACCAAGATTCCCCATATTCATGCCATCATCATGACTCACGGCGAAATCCACCGCGGCAACCCGGTCAAAATAGGCCGAATTGATCTGCCGCTGGCCCCCTGGCAAATTCTGTTGCGCTTGGCCAAGCACGTTCGCCAGCAAATTTACCACCGGATCCAGCACCGACACCGCTGGAATGCCCATTTTTTTGCAACGCACTTCGATTTTGTCACGCATCGCATTATCGATAATACTCATCAACAAAACACCCGGATTGCGCTTAACCCCGTTGAACAAAAGCTCTAGATGCTCATCAGTACGCACTAATGTCCAGACATGTTCCGTTATATCGGCATCGGGGAATTGCGCCAGACAGGCGCGCGTGATTTGATGCACTGTCTCGCCAGTCGAATCCGAAACAAGATGAATATGTAATTCTTGACGTGCCATAATATCCTCGCTGTTAGTCAACTCTACATCGCTATGTTGGCCACGTCATGATCAAATATCCTATGACTTATAACCATGCTAAAGCTAGGGATAAACCCTGTGAATGGAATAGGGCAAACTGGGGATAAAAAACTGCAAACCCGACTTAGCCATAGATAACCACAATCCAACCACAGCTCATACATTTGCGGATAAATTATCGACAGCGGCTGGGGAAAAGTCGGATAATTACACTATTGCCAGTAATAACGGTAGCTTTGCAAGCCTGTCATTGTTTATAAAACTGGGGATAAGATAAGCGGAAAACTGGGAATAGACATATCCACACCCACAACTAAAACAACTACTTTATATATATAATATTATAGAGATATAGAAACAAAGACCATGAATGGCTTTTTAAAAACACTCGCTGGGCACAGGATGCCAATCCCGCCAATCTGGATGATGCGACAAGCAGGGCGCTATTTAAAAGAATATAGAGACGTTCGAGAAACGACGCCTAATTTTATTAGTTTTTGTTTGAACCCTGAGAAAGCCAGTAATGTTACAATCCAGCCTATAACAAGATTTGGTTTTGATGCGGCGATTATTTTTTCTGATATTTTAATGGTGCCATGGGCCTTGGATCGCAATGTCCGCTTTAAACCTAATCATGGGCCTATGCTTGACCCTTTGACTGATGCAGCATCACTTGATGACGCGTTACTTGCTAATGTCGTGGTAAAATTAGCACCTGTTGCCGATGCTATCACTCGCACCCGTTCGCTTTTGCGCGAGGATACTGCTTTAATCGGTTTTGCTGGCGCGCCATGGACAGTCATGACCTATATGCTTGAGGGTGGATCTTCAAAAGATTTTAACATATCGCGCCAAATGCTATGGAACGACCCTGCTGGTTTCAATAAGATAATGGATATTGTCACCCAGGCCACAATAGAATTTTTATCACTTCAAGCTCATGCTGGTGCTGATGCCTTGATGTTATTTGACAGCTGGGCAAGTGCCGTTCCATCTTGGCATCGTGATGCAATTGTCAATAAACCTGCGGCAATCATTATATCGGCGCTTCGTGCGCGTGGCATATCTCAACCAGTAATCGGTTTTCCTAAAGGTATAGGCGAAGGTATTTTACCCTATGTTGATCAGGTAGGTGTCGATGCACTTGGGCTTGATCATGGTATGGATATCCGCTGGGCGCATAAAAACCTGCCAATAAATCTACCAGTACAAGGTAATCTTGATCCAATTAGCTTATTATCAGGCGATGATGCTATGCTTGCCAATATAGATGATATTCTTGAGGTTTTTGCCGAAAGGCCGCATATATTCAATTTGGGGCATGGTATTACACCTGCCACACCGATTGCGAATGTAACAAAAATGATTGCGCATGTGCGCCAGGCTGGATAGTTGGCATTAAGGATTAGTGATGAGTTATGAAATTATTAAGGCGTTGCATATCATCTCGGTAATATCTTGGATGGTAGGACTATTATATTTACCCCGGTTATTTGTTTATCACGCAAATGCCCCGCTTGGCTCTGTACAGGCTGAAACCTTTAAAGTTATGGAACGTCGGCTATTAAAAGCAATCATGAATCCAGCGATGATTGCATCCTTTATCTTTGGTTTATGGATGATCGCGCTTAATCATACGCTGATCTATGAGCTTTGGTTTATTATAAAATTCGTCTGTGTCATCCTTATGGCTGGCTGTCATGGCAAATTTTCCAAAATGCGGAGGTTACTTGAAAATGACGAAAAGCCATTATCATCAAATGCCTACCGTATCTGGAACGAGGTGCCGACGGTGCTGATGATTACCATTATTGTTATGGCGGTAGTAAAACCGTTTTAAGTGCGGTGGTACAAAAAACAAAGATGATAACAAATGCTTAATGTGTCAGGCCTAATACTGGCCGCCTTGACTTTTAACGAAAATTAAACGTATATTTATAACTGTATATATCAGGGAGCCGCCCGGCTCACGAATCCGATCTATATATCCCGTTTATTGATGAGTCATATTATGCACCTTCAGGAACTAAAGCAGAAATCACCCGCCGACCTTTTGGCTTATGCTGAAGAGTTGGAAATTGAAAATGCCAGCACTTTGCGTAAACAGGATATGATGTTTGCGATCCTGAAACAGTTGGCTGATAATGACGTAGCAATCTATGGTAGCGGTGTTCTCGAAGTTCTATCCGATGGTTTTGGTTTTCTGCGTGCACCAGAATCAAACTATCTACCAGGTCCCGATGATATTTACGTGTCACCTAGTCAGGTGCGCCGTTTCAGCTTGCGCACAGGTGATACCGTTGAAGGTGAGATCCGCGCGCCCAAGGATGGTGAACGCTATTTCGCTTTACTCAAAATCGAAACTATCAATTTTGAAGAGCCAAGTGCGGTACGCCAGCGCATAAACTTTGATAATCTGACGCCTTTATATCCAGAAGAAAAATTGACCCTTGAATTGCCATTTGATCCAGACAAGAAAGACAACACCCCGCGGGTGATTGATCTTGTCGCGCCAATGGGTAAAGGCCAGCGTGGGTTGATCGTGGCACCGCCGCGCACAGGTAAGACGATGATGCTGCAAAGCATCGCTCATGCGATCTCGGAAAATCATCCAGAAGTCTATTTGATCGTTTTGCTGATTGACGAACGCCCCGAAGAAGTCACCGATATGCAGCGTTCGGTCAAAGGCGAGGTGATCTCGTCAACTTTTGATGAACCAGCTTCACGACATGTGCAAGTCACTGAAATGGTTATAGAAAAAGCCAAACGCCTTGTGGAACATAAACGCGATGTTGTGATTCTGCTTGATTCGATTACGCGTTTGGCACGCGCTTATAACACGGTCGTGCCATCTTCTGGCAAGGTGCTAACAGGTGGTGTTGATGCCAATGCGTTGCAACGGCCAAAACGTTTCTTTGGCGCCGCGCGTAATGTCGAAGAAGGTGGCTCGCTAACCATTATTGCAACCGCTTTGATCGAAACAGGTTCGCGTATGGACGAAGTGATCTTTGAAGAGTTCAAAGGCACCGGCAATAGCGAAGTGATTCTGGATCGTAAATTGTCTGATAAGCGAATATTCCCGGCAATTGATATCACCAAATCAGGCACGCGTAAGGAAGAATTGCTGGTCGATAAAGGCACATTGGCCAAAATGTGGGTGTTACGCCGGATTCTCATGCAGATGGGCGCGATTGACGCGATGGAATTCCTCACCGACAAACTCAAACATGCCAAGAGCAATGATGATTTCTTCGACCAGATGAATAGTTAAGCATCATCCAATCGAGCGTAGCGAAGATTGATAAGATGATCGCGGATTATTATGAGCATCATCCGGCCGGAAGGCCGAGAGATGATGCGATATCATATGAGATTAGGTGCATCATCCAGCGCAGCGAAGGATACGCTGATAAGATGATCGTGGTCTAATAAACCTCTACCACATCCCCTTGTGTCAAAATGTTTCACGTGAAACATTTTCTGATTAGCGATAACGATATTCGTGTTTGATAAGCCATTCCTTGCGCCCAAGATTTTCCGGGTCTTTGGGGCTACTCATATCGCCGCCGCCATAATGGCCTAACGATCCGTCTGATTTAACTACACGGTGACAGGGATATATAATCGGGATCGGATTGCGTGCGCAGGCTGAACCGGCGGCACGTGGCGCGCTGGGTTTCCCAGCCATAGCGGCAAAGTGCTTATAGGAAATGGTTGTGCCATAGGGAATTTGCGCCATGACGCTGAGCCAGTTACATCCGCTTTTGCTTTTGCCTTCGGGGGCCAGCGGCAGATCAAAACTCATGCGGGTGCCAGCCAGATACGCCAGTATTTGATGTTTTGTTTCACGTGAAACATTATCGCTATGATCCGTGTCGTCTTGCGCGTTTTCATTCCAAGGTGATTGTTGCCAATCTAGCCGGATCAAAGATGTGCCGTCACTTATTGGTCGCATCCATCCTAAAGGCGTGTGAAAGGTGATATAAAAGTGTCCCGTCATAATCCCGTCCCTGTCGCTTTGGGGTGGCCTGATATCATTCTTGACATGTTCTCAGGGTACTTTACCTCTATTCAGATAATTCAAAAAATGTTTCACGTGAAACATTTACTATATAAACCGTGGATCCAAACAGACCTTAGATGAAAGATCGGCTTCTTAATGAAAGACTCGCAATGACAGGCGCGACATTTAATGACACTATTTTTGCGCTGGCAACTCCGCCAGGGCGTTCGGCTATCGCTATCGTGCGGATCAGCGGCGAGCGCGCCTCATATGCGGCGGATGCTTTTGCTGTGTGTTGCCCCGAAAAGGGGCGTTTTGCCGTGCGCCGCCTCAAAAATGTTAATGGCCAGCCGATTGATGAAGTGCTGTTGCTTTATATGCAGGCGCCGCATTCTCCGACGGGTGAGGATGTCTTGGAAATCCATTGTCATGGTAGTCAGGCGGTACAAGCGATGATCCTTGATAGATTGGCCCTGATAGCGGGGTTCCGTCCGGCTTTACCAGGCGAGTTTACCCGCCGTGCCTTTGGCAATGATAAATTTGACCTTTCCGGCGTCGAAGGTCTAGCTGATCTGATCGATGCGGAAACCCCTGCCCAGCTGCATCAGGCATGGGCACAGCTTGATGGGGCTTTGCGCAAACCGGTTACGGCCTGGCGCGAAACGCTGATTAGCTTGGCTGGCCAGCTTGAGGCGCTGATTGATTTTGCCGATGAGGATCTGCCAGCCTCGGTTGAAGCGGCCTTGCGCGCAAGTACCAAAACGCTGATTGCTGATATGGGTGTTATTATGGCGGATAATAAAGCCGGCGAAGTCATTCGTGATGGCGTAAAGGTGGCCTTGCTTGGGTCGGTGAATGCGGGCAAGTCAACCGCTTTGAATGCGATTTCGGGACGTGATGCGGTCATCACCTCGGCTGAGGCAGGCACCACACGCGATATCGTTGCCGTCAAAATGGATCTTGGCGGTGTGCCGGTGACCTTTATGGACACAGCTGGATTGCGCGATGGTGCGGGGGCTATCGAAGCCGAAGGTATCCGCCGTGCCCGTCAGGCTGGCCGTGATGCTGATTTTGGTCTGATTATCCTTGATGGTAGTGATCCGGCATGGCCACAGCATCTGGCCGAGATCAGTGATTTGACAGGCGGCCAGCATTTAATCGTGCTGAATAAATGCGATCTGGGGCTGGTGGGGTCGGTGCCCGAAGGCGCATTACATCTCAGCTTGCGCGATAATAAAGACATCGAAACGCTGATTGCGGCGATTACAAAGGCGATTGTGCCGCTTAATCAGGATGGTCAGAGTGCGATCATCACACGGGCGCGGCACCGCGATGCGCTTATAGGGGCGATGCAGAGTCTTGAACGTGGGCTGACACATGATTTTGATGTGAATCCGGAACTGGCGGCCGAAGATTTCCGGATGGCGGCCACGGCTTTGGGGCGGATAACGGGTAAAATCGATGTTGAAGATTTACTGGGGTCGATCTTTTCATCCTTTTGTATTGGCAAATAGCCCCAAGGTCGTGTGGTAGTGCGCTTTTCTAATCCGTTTTGGTTTAATCCTTTTGGGTTTAGGCCGTTTGGATAAATCACGCCTTTCAGATCGTGACATGTCGGTGACCTAAAATGTTTCACGTGAAACATTTTCCGGTTGTTCAGCCAGATATAATCGTCTTGACTGGCATATTATAAAGCATCATTGGGCTGTAGCATCGCGAAAGCGGTAAGATGATCGCGCGCTTATAAAGCTGTCTATTGGGGGTTACGCGAATATAAGCGGTTGATTACCGTTATTTCTGGTGGCCTTGGTTTCAGACCGGCATGAAAGCCGCACCAAAATGTTTCACGTGAAACATTTTGTGATTTACCACTGCATCATCTAACAATGCGGCATAAATCCATAATCTGTGCTATGTTCACTCCGCATTTGATTATACGTGCTGAGACGTCGGCATTGAATTAGACGCCGATAGCTGAATGAAACCCTGATAGAACCGATTATAACAAGCGAAATAGGGATAAGCGAAACAAGAAGAATGAAATCTGTATTTGATGTCATTGTTGTGGGTGGGGGGCATGCTGGCTGTGAAGCCGCGGCGGCGGCATCTCGTATGGGTGCGTCGGTGGCCTTGGTCACGATGCGCGCTGACCGCATAGGTGAAATGTCATGTAATCCGGCGATTGGCGGGCTTGGTAAAGGCCATCTTGTGCGCGAGATTGATGCGCTTGATGGACTTATGGGGCGGGCGATTGACCAGGCGGGAATCCAGTTCCGCATGTTGAATAAATCACGGGGTCCGGCGGTGCATGGCCCGCGTGCGCAAGCTGACCGCGCGCTATATCGTGCCGCGATTCAAGAATTTCTGCATGAGGATGATCATATCACCATTATCGAGGCGGCGGTTGGTGATTTGCTGGTTGATGATATGGCCGCTGGCTTGAACGGCTTGACCGGCACTTCCCGTCAGGTGACCGGCATTGTCTGCGAAGATGGGCGCGAATTGAAAGCGGTAAGCGTTGTTTTGACAACAGGCACTTTTCTGGGTGGTTTGATTCATCTTGGCAATGAGCGCACTGAGGCGGGCCGGATTGGTGAAGCCCCGTCAAATATGCTGGCTACACGTCTGGCGGATCTGGCATTACCGCTTGGCCGTTTGAAAACCGGAACACCGCCACGCCTTGATGGCCGTACGATTGACTGGTCGGTGCTGGAAATGCAGCCAGCCGATAACCCACCGATTCCCTTTTCGACAATGACCGATAAAATTACCGTACCGCAGATCGAATGCGGCATCACCCGCACCACGGCTGAAACCCACCGGATTATTGCCGAATCGATACATTTATCGGCGGTGTTCAATGGTAATATTTCGGGTCAGGGCCCCCGCTATTGTCCATCGATCGAAGATAAGGTGAACCGCTTTGCTGATAAGGACTCGCATCAGTTGTTCCTTGAGCCAGAAGGGCTTGATGATCATACGATTTACCCGAATGGTATTTCGACAAGCCTGCCGCGCGATGTGCAAGAGGCATTGGTGAAAACCATACCTGGCCTTGAACAGACGGTTATTTTGCAACATGGCTATGCGATTGAATATGATTTTGTCGATCCGCGCGCTTTGCGCCAGACATTGGAATTGCGTGTCTTGCCAGGCTTGTATCTGGCAGGTCAGATCAATGGCACCACAGGCTATGAAGAAGCTGCGGCTCAAGGTTTGATGGCCGGGGTCAATGCCGCCCTCGCCGCGGCCTCTATTGATGCCACGCAAAAGACCATTTTTACGCTTGATCGTGCTGATGCCTATATTGGGGTGATGATCGATGACCTGATTTCCAAGGGCGCGCCCGAACCCTATAGGATGTTTACATCACGCGCCGAATATCGGCTGCTGCTTCGTGCCGATAATGCCGATCAACGCCTGACTGAAAAAGGCATGGCGATTGGCTGTGTGGGAAGTGCGCGGCAAACAGCCTGGCATTATAAGCATAAGCATCTGGAAGCGGCAAAGGCCACATTGCTATCGCTCACCGCGTCGGGCAAGGATCTGGAAAAAGCTGACTTGCCAAAGCCCCGCGATGGCGGCAAACGCACGGCGGCAGATATGCTTAGCCTTGAAGGCATCACCATCGACCGGCTGACGTCATTATGGCCTGAGTTGGCAAAAATCACGCCACTTTATCACGCCCAGCTTGAAGCCGATTATCGCTATGCAGGCTATGTGGCGCGCCAGAAGGCCGATATTGATGCGTTACGTCGTGACGAAGCCACGTTGATTCCCGATGGTCTTGATTTTTCGGTGATTGGGGGCTTGTCGGCGGAAGCACAAGATGTTTTGAAACGCCGCCAGCCCGAAACGATTGGCCAGGCGAATCGGCTTCCAGGGCTGACACCAGCATCGGTGGTTGCGGTTTTGCGGCATCTGCGCCGCCGTGAAGACGCGGCTTATAGCACCAAGCCTGACAATACGGCTATGCGGCGCGAGACTATATGATGCACAAAGCCTGTTTTCAGCCATTCAAAATGTTTCACGTGAAACATTTTTCATATGGGCAGGCTTCATATGGTGCTAGCTGGTATTATAAGGCGCGCTTTAAGGCGTTATCGATAGCATCAGACATATCAGACATAACGGATATATCGGGATTATTCGGCATATATGTTGGGGCTGTGGCAGCATGACACCCAAAATGACACCCAAAATGACGCCTGAAAGCGTGCAGACTAGGTTAAATGTTTCACGTGAAACATTGGATAAATTTGCCGCTTATCTGGCGCTGTTAGAAAAATGGCAGAAATCGTTGAATCTTGTCGCCAAAGGAACTCTGGATATTGCTTGGCAACGTCATATCCTTGACTCGGGGCAATTAGCCCGCTATCTGCCCCCTGGATGCAAAACTATTCTTGATGTAGGCAGTGGCGCTGGATTCCCCGGACTGATTTTGTCAATTATGCAGGATGCAACGGTGCATCTAGTCGAATCAGATTATAAGAAAACTGTTTTTTTACAGACAGTTATAAGAGAATTAGAATTATCAGCCATAGTTCATAATGAACGCATCGAAAGCCTGCCAGCAATGGCACCAGATGTGATAACA
>NZ_CBFHNB010000071.1:9482-9718 GCF_965657105.1 Puniceispirillum sp. (SeqCode) | reverse complement strand
ATCGGCAATCAGCACAACATCGCCTGGCCGCACTGGTGCCTCGGCAAAATGATCAAGACTGGCACGATAGCTGATCGCGTGACGCTGGCTTCGCGCTGTTTCGATCAGCCACCGCGCATGACGCTGGGCTTCGGTGCGATTGGTGCAACCCAGCAAGGACACTTCATAGGGGCGATAACCAAAACGCTGAAAACTGTCACGGTCAACCGCGCTTTCGACACTGATTTGCCCGCCAT
>NZ_CBFHNB010000071.1:0-9468 GCF_965657105.1 Puniceispirillum sp. (SeqCode) | reverse complement strand
AAGGCGTGGCTGATTTCTGCTTGTCTTGCCGGGCCATGATACACAAAATCCCCATTAATCACATTCGCAGGTGTGACCAGAATACTGGGCGCTGTTGGCTTGTCCGCACGAAACCGAAGCCGCCCGCCTGACCAATAAAACAGCACATGGATCGCCGCGCATAATTCGGCCATCAGCACCGCCGCCGATTTACGTGTCTTGATAACAGCATTGAAACGAAAGCGCGGATTGTTATCACCACCGGTGACAGGTGCATCGCAATAGCGCGCTATCGTGTAGAGATCAAATTTATCAACACTTTCAGGCGGCAGCCCCAGCCCCCAGTCACGCGCTGTCAGAATATCATAGATCACCCATGCCGGATTGTCTGACCAAGCGGTTTTGAACCGTCCATCCCATATCCCGTTATAACGCCGCCTTTCCGGATCATAATTTCGCGGCACGGCAAGCAATCGTCCCTTTGTGTCAAAGCTGATCGCTGGCGGACGACCAGCAAAACCCCGCGCATCAAGGCTCAACGCGACCGTTGCCATGCCCGGATAACGCAAAGCATCCCATGTCAGCCAAGTGATGCTGGTACAGGTCACATCATTAATCAAATCGCGGCTATTGCTGTTGGCCGTCATCCGCACAAGCCGGAATTTGCGCACCGTTGACACATCATTATCAACCGCGCTGAAACCGACCTGCATTTGTATTTCAAAGGGGCCAGACTGTTTTTCGCTCACCGTCTTACGCACGGCCTCGTGCCATCGACCACTATGCCAAACATCAATCCGTAAGGTCACTGCCGCACCGGTAATCACATGCCCGCGCCGATGCACAAGCCCGCGGCCAAAACGTAATGTCAGACGCGCCGCATCAACGCGCGCCCGACTGGCCACCCGTGCCAGTCCAGCGCGCATAATCCAGCCCGTATTTTGCACCTGCTCGACAACGTTAAAGCCGGGCATGGATACCGGGTTCTGATCCGGGGTGCCGTGGGTCTGCATCCAGCCGACACCTTCAAAATTTGCGGCACCATCTGTCGATTGCAATGGCACATCATCAAGAAAGATCGATTTGGCACCATCACGAAGCCCGCCAATCGGCCCGGCTGATAGCAGAAACTGCACCCGCGCCGTACCCGAAGACCGGATACTGTCAGCTACCTCTTTGACCTGCGGCACCTGCCAGTCACCACCGCCACCACCGGATTTCCCGCCGCGGCCGCTAATCATTGACGTTTCATTCATGTCCATGGATATCTTGCACGCCTTTCGATTATGTCAGTTTTTCGATAGCCACGCTTAATCCGGCAGAAATAACCGGCGGTTGCGTTACCCTGACCATGCCATAAATAAGGGGGATCGGTGTGCCTTCGGCACTTGATGCCGATGCGGCTATCACATCTGATTCAACGATACCAGCAGGCGCATGGATCTGTGGTGCCAGACTGTCGCTTGCCGATGACAGGATCAGCCAAGTCGCCGCCCCGCCCAGCAATTTGCTGCCAAAAAATCCAGCCGCCTCGCCAACGCCCGAACCGCCAAGCGTTGTCCCTAATCTTGAAAACTGACTGCCAATGCCAGCTTGAACGCCGGGGATAAATGACAAGCCAAGCAAGGTCAGCCCTAGCAGCATTTTGCCGTCGCCTTTGCCATGCCCCGCTATCTCCGGCCAGATATGCAGGTCGGGTTCGGCAAAAGGCGCAAACATGTTTGCCCCATCAAGCGGGGTCAGACGATCTGCCAATCCTGTTGCGATTGAAAACCGTCCCTGTCTTATGGCCGCGGCAAAGCCGTCACATTGATTTTCCAGTGCGCTTATGGCTTCATGCGGGCTGTCTATATGCAGTTTGAATAACTGGCCAAATTGTGCCAATGCACCATGTAGATAGATCGTTTTAAGCCTCATAACGCACCCAGAAATCAATATAGCGATACCAACGTTCGGCTGGTTCCTGGCGCGGCAGTCTGTGCGGCGCATAACCGTGGCGTCCGGCAAGATGATGCAGGATCAGCCCCTGACCGACCCAGACTGCCGCATGATTAATCACCTGGCCCAAAATTCGCATCATCGCAACATCCCCTATTTCACGCGGCACATCATCATCAAGCGCGCGGAAACCATATGCGGCAAAATTATCACGATACAGATTGGCCTGATGATGCTGGCCCCTACCCTCACTATCATCGTCTCCAGCGCCAATGCCGACCCACCATTCCCACGCACGCGGATAATCAGGCAAGTTGATCTGGCGTTGGCTGGCAAACCAGTCACGGATCAGCGCATAGCAATCCGTCACACCATGCCTATAGCCGCGCGTCATCAATGGTGCTGGGGTGCCGCCAAACCAGAACACACCCGCATGTGTTTGGCCTGTGGGAATGGCAATCGCCCAAGGTAGATGGCTAGCCTGTTGCTGAACCATGTCGTGCCGCGACGGAAATGCGGGACCTTGCGGATGCGAGTGCACAATGGCTTTGGCATGTTCGCCAGAAAACACATCTTGTTCGGACATTTCAAAGCACATGGTTCGGTCAACCGCCTGATTGGGCAATGGCTGAAAATAAGGACCATGTGACCCTGTGCGCACAACACCGCAGATTTCTTCATGCGCATTGTCATTCGCGTAAGCCATGATCGCCAGATCAATATCGTGGCCAAACATGCTCATAGGCGGCGCACCCCAGGAAAGCCCAGAAATGGCAAATTGAACAAAAATCGTTTCCGGCAGCCACTCATCAAATGCAGGCTGCATTCATCCTTGGCTGGATCGCGCGTGTTAGCCCCATCGGCGGTAAAATAGCTATCGCCCTGATAGGGGCATGTCACACCAGAATAATCAAACGCCGCCTGTGACGCATCCCAGCGTCGATAAACATGCTGGCATAAATCGCGTAGCATGACACGCTGCGGAAACTGTTTACCTTCAAGGCTTGCTTCGGCGCATAATTCAAGCCGCATAACAGCACGTTCAAGCCTTGCAATGCGATCAATCACCCAACGTTCGACCGGAAAGCAATTACCGCCGCCTTCACCATGTGGCGGGTCAAGTTCGCTGGTCAATGTCATGATCCGGCGCACCGCAATACCGCGCAACTGATCATGTGTTACGGCACCATTAAACAGACCTGTTACATTTGAAACTTCCAGAATAGGACGCGCCGGTGGGCCTTCTGCTGACCAAGAAAACCTGCTGGCCATGATGGGAAAGCTGCGATAAGTGGCTCCGGCAAAACTTACCCCACCACCTTGTACCGCCTCGGCAACAAACCGGAAAGGGGTGGGCTTGATGTCAATTTCAAACAGATGCACCAGCTTGCCCGGAAATGGTGCCGAGGCATCATCTGCTGAAATCATCTTTGCAGCGTTGATGTTGTCAGGCGTTGCACCTGAAATATGACCTGGTCGTTGCGTCATACTGTTCCTATATATTTGGGTTGACGGGTGTGAGTTAGGCTTCGATGAACAGCGCTTCTAGTGACGCTAGTGCCTGATTAACAGGCGTAATCTTCCATTCGCCACAGACAAACTGCGCAATAGTTGCGTTCGGCGGATGCCAGAAAAAGGGCGCACTTCCCGAAAGCCTGTCCAGAAACTGGTCAATGCGCGCTATATCGGCAACAGGCTTATCCAGAAATTTGACATGCCAGATACGTCGATGCGCCCCAATATGCCCAAACCGCTGTCGAAATCCGTTACCGAACTGGGCTTCGGACACGCGATGCTTGACCTGCAAAAAGGATGTCTGACTGGCCTCAATGGACGGAAAACGCGCCATCAACGCCGCCCAAGGGGATTCAGCAAACCGCCATCCCGCAGATAGGTCTCAACCCGTGCAGCCACTGCCTGATCCAGCGCCTCATTCAACGCCTGTGAAACGACTAACGCCATATTATCAATATCTGTATCATCCAGAGCCTCAGCCTTATCAGTGGTCACATTTATGGTTATGGGCGGCGACTCTGCTTTTGGCTGGTCTGCTGGCACGCTGGCGACGCCAAGTTGGCCATCGGCACCGCGCCGCAAGGGCAAAATAGCTTCGGGGCCTTTTTCACCTGCCAGTGCCAGAATTTGTGCGCCATCGATAACGCCACCTGCGGCAAAGCCTGGTAATGATCCACCTTGCAAAAGGCCAAATAATGACCCAGCAATACCTTGATTACCCCCCAGCATACCTGAAAATAGCTGTTCGACACTTTGTTTAAGATGCGTTTCAAGCTGGGCCTGAAGCCGTTGTTCAACACGTTTAATTTGACGTTCAAAAATGCGCTCAATCGACCCGCGCCCACTTAACAAACGAACTATATCATCAAGCTGTCGGGACATATGATCGCCCCCGCTACCGCCACGTCGGCGCATGTGATAACGCCGTGCCATCAGCCTGCATCCAGCTCTGCCATACCAATCGCAATAAGCGGGGATGATGACGAATCTTCTGGGGTGTGACGGCTTTCAAACTGGACTCGCAATAGAGGCGGCAAAGCCGGACTTGATGTTTCGATTTCACTGTTGGTGATAAGATTGTTGGGCAGTAGAACCACCACAGCATGACCTGTCTCATCATATATCGTGAGCTGGAATCTCAGCCGCGTATCTGCACGCAATATGGTGGCTAAAGACGGCGTATAAAGAAGATGTAAGGCACCATCAATGGCCAGCAATCCATCCGTAATGCCAAGTGGCGACATCGCGCTAAGCCCGAATAAAGGTGTCATGCCACCACGCGCCAAAGTCAGCGTCAGATGCGAAAGCGCAAAATCATCGGTCGAGCGCAACAGCCGTGATTCAGCACCCAATATCTGGATAGCTAATGCTGACGGCGTATGATTAAGATTGAAAGGCGGGCTAGCTGTCGCCGAAGGCATGGCATTACCCAATCGACTTGCTGTTCTTTGCGCTGGCGCTGACATTTTTCCAATCACCGTCGCCCCCAGCACCGCTTCACCGCCAGTGCCAATCGTCAACCGCAGACGTGACGATTTCAGACCGTGAAAATGCTGCCAATCATCGCGCCTATCAAAGCGCCGTAATAGACTGAATGAGGGCGGCGTCTGGCCTGCCCCCATATCAGGCACCAGCCATGATATTCTAGCATCGCGGGGCAACATAGTCAGCAATCCCGATATATTTCTATTACGCCACTGACCGCCAATCCCCGAAGCCAGCAAATCATCACCATTTCCAAACGCCAGTTGCCAGCTAATGTCGCCGCCTATATGGGTATGAATAAGCTGGCTTTTGGTCGCAAATTGTCCGCCTCCCAGATCCTGCCGACGGCGACGCGACGCTATCTGGGCAAGGCTTTGCTGCAAGACAGTCAGGGGTTTATAGGCAGTCGGCGGCATAGCCCAACTTGCTTCCTTGCCGATACCCAAGCACATATCCTGTCCCAGTCGTATCTGCATTACGCTGATCCTTCCCAGAGTAGAAAATCAAGTTCGATGTCTGTGAGCCAGAATCCGGCTGAAGCATAGGCTGGCTGAACCCGCAGATTGGTGGTGCGCACCTTGCCAAATTGTTTGTTTGAAAGGCATGTATCAAGCTGGGCAACGCCACTATCAGCTTGCGCCATACCTTTGCCCAGCGGCACCGCCAGGGTCAGGAACACCTGTCCCTCGGATACCATATCTGATGCCATGAACATATCCGAAGCCCCAGATAGCGAGACCGCGAACTTCAGATATCCATCTGCCATAAATGTCAGATCATCAGCCCGGGCATTTTCCCATATAAGCGGGCTTCGTTCCTGCCAGCATGCGGTCACAGCCGCCTGCAATTCGTCACGGACAGTTCTGCTCATTACTGTATGTCAGCACTGGATAGTTGTGCCTGAAACAGGCGTGATCCAGCCTCCCCAATCCGCAAGGCACTTCTTAGCCGCCATCGGTCATTTTCGATTATGACCGCATCGCCTTGCTTGGGCAGAACAATGGCGTCAGCCACCAGCAACAACGCTTCGGCCTCGCGCATATCAGCAGGTAGATTTTCATGCTCAACCGCCCGCAAACGATTGATAAGCACATAAATGGTATTGTCTTGGATGTTATGATCCTGGATGGTGTTATCTTGTCCAGATGGACCGGTGCCAGCCTGCAATAATCCTTTCCGTCCATAACGTGACAAAACTTCGCGCAAACGCTTATCATGAATCGGTATCATGTTCGCTTAATCCTTGTAGAGCTGGTTGTTTCCAGAAACGGCGATAGCAAGGCCTTTATCCGGCTTTGCGATGACGACGACCTGCTAGCGTCATAGCTTACGGCGACAGACCCTATGCGCTCGGACAGAACCGCCCCACGAAGACCAAGCAGTTCAGCGACGCCCCCGGCATCTTCAATCAAGGCAAGTGCCAGAACGCAGTTGGCATCTATCACCGCAGACGGGATTCCGCTGATGGTGCGTCCCGCCTTATCCTTAATGCCAGTACGTGGCCAGGCACGCAGCTGATCGACCGCTTGCCGATACCCCCGAAAGGTAAAATGCGTATCGATAAGATCAGCCGCCTTAACCAAAGCAGCCGCCTTTATCATGCTGTTAGCATCCGCCCAGTCACTATAGGCACGTATCTGACACCAGCGATCAGCCGCCGCAACATCAAGATAGGCGGCACTCATCTCACCCTCTCCTGCACAGCGCTATCATTTGCATACAGAAACTCTGAAATGGTAGTTGGTGGCCGAAAGCCATTATTGCGTTCGGACAACCGCCAATTACGAAACCGGGCAGTGGCATAAAGCTGGTAATCGGCTAGCGACACCACCATCTGCTGTTCGGTTCGGGAATGCTGAATGATAACAGCCCTATCAGCCATAACCGCATCTGCTTTATGGTTACCGGTTTCACGCATCGCCATAAATCACACAGGCTAATTCTGGGCGTATCATAGCCACACCCCAAAGCACATCAAACTCCCACATGGTCTGTTTGTACTGGCGTGTAACCTCCAGCCGTAACGAAAGTCCGGTCTGCGGGTCAGACACCGACATGATCTGGCCATTCAGCCCGCTTTCAAGACCTGCGGCTGATAATGGCCGCATCGCCAGCGCAACCGCGTCACGATGCAGAACCAGCCCGACCTTATGCGTCGGCTTGAAAATGACTTTATGACTTGTATTCAGCGCTTGCCCAATAGGCTTATGCAGCGTGATCTTGGCATGTGCAGAATTGCTGGCCGCAACCACAGATTTGACGCGATGCACGGTCTGGTCAGCATCATTTTTGATAACGAAACTATCACCTGGATTGATAGTGCTATGGCGGGTATTGACAGTAATTTCAGTCGCATCTTCCTGATTGGTTTTGGCAATGCTAACCTCGCCAACATCATTACCCGCATTTGGTAATAGATCACTGGAAAACCAGTCGATTCCAAATTTGCGGCCAATTTCACCTTCCATCGGCACACTATTGGTGCCAGCTTTGTCAGCATCATGAAATTGTGGCAACCCAAGCGCATTGGCCTCCATATCATAGTCAATTATGGCAAAACGACCGGTTTTTGGTGCCGCCGCTTTATTCATGAAACGTCGTGCCTGAATAGCACAAGTGACACCATGCCAGTCTTTGACATCAGCAATGTTGGACGGCACCGGCTGAAACGGTATTTCACCTGGCAACCCAAGCCCGTGGGCAATCAATTTATGCGTATCAATGATTGACTGATTCACGGCTCCTGCCAGCGCATGGATCGCTTCGGCCATCTGCATCGGAATAAAATCGGCGCTACTTTCGATTTTGGCCATCTCATCGTCAGTCAGATAAAATGCGGCGCGTTTCCAATTATCCAGCGTGATTGACACCGATGAAATCGATGTATCGGGAATATTACCCGTAAATGTCTTGCCAGGCGTCACGTCACTTACCGCCACTGGACTGCTGATCGGCACATCGATGGCATCACCACGGCGGGCGGCATCGCTGGAAAAGCTGCTATTGACAAGACGGGGCAAGATCGCACGTTCGCGAAAATGTAAAAGACCACGCGCAACAATGCGTGGCATCAGGGTTTCTAATTGGTTTGGCAAAAGTCTCTCCTTTCGAATGAAATGGTCATTACGTAGTTTGAAATGTTTGTTCCTATAACAATGGCGGTGCGCTATGCGCCGACATGCAAAGTCATGCGGCCGCTGGCCAACGCCTCCAGATTGTTGTTGATCGCATCACCATCCGACGCATTAATGCTGTTCGCCATCACCGCATCCGACATGCCCGCGCCGGTTCCGGCTTTCATGTCGGGAATGGATGTATCTGGATTATCCGGTTTTTCAGGCGTATCGGGGCTATCAGCTATTGTGGCCGCCTCATTGGTAACTTTGTCAGCGCCCGCACTCACTTTGTCACTTTGCGGCTCATGATCTGGATCGGTGATGCCGGCATGTGGTGATAGATTATCGTGCTTGTCTGTTTCATTATTCATGTCTTTATCATTCATGATTACCTCTTTGGTTTATGGATTTTAGGCGCGATTTTTGACGCCTGTGTCGGGGCTGGGATGCCACCGCCTACTGCTAGAATGCCACGGCGGGTGATTTCGGCCAGAAAGGCTTCCTGACTGATTTCACCAGCCAGCCTTGCCCTTAACAGAATGTCGGCCTCGCTGGCCGCGTCATCGCTGACGGGAAAATGACGGGCAATCTGGATCTGTCCGGCGGCACCATCGGGCACATCCAGCCAGTCCGCGGCCATTTCAAAAGCCGCCTGCAAGCCATCGCGCAAGGTCGCGATCACGCCTGTCAGGGCGGCATGTGCCTCAGCCGCATCAATCGCACGGCCTGTCGCGGTCTCGTTACCTGGGCGACGGCGTAACATATCCAGACCCAACACAGCCATACGATCCTCAAGATCGATAAGATCCTGTCGGCCAGCGTCAATGGCGGCACCCGAATGTTCGACAAAGCGCAAATCAGCTGCCGGATCATCCGCCATTATCAGGCGGTTAGGGCCGATTTCTATATCACCTTCGGCTGCCTGCAACGCCCGGCCAAACAGAATAGGCACCCGTGCCACATGCAGAATATGGCGCTGATCACTAGCCGATTGCCAATGCGCAAGATTAAGCCAAGCAAGATCAATCAAGGGTGGGCGCGACTGCATGAAACCTGACGGGGCAACATTCAAAGTGACAAGCGGCGGGCGGCCATAATCATGCTGACCTTCGGCAGTGACGTGCCATGTGCCAATGACGCTACTATCAAGATCACCGCGTGGATGCCATAATTGCCACGCATGACGTCCAATCACGCGAACAGCTTGGCTTGTTTCTTCACCAAAGCGACCAACGCGCCTGATATGCGTTTCGGCAATCCTGATTTCGCTAAGCCCGTCATCATCACGCGTTGCCCCGATCAACTGACTGGCAGTGACCATGACCAGATAAGGCGCACCACCGGCAACTGGTCGATCAACCAGAATATGCACCATGCCATCGATCAGTAACCGTTGCAGAAGGCGCTTGGCAAAATCGCCTAGCGACGTGCCCTC
>NZ_CBFHNB010000070.1:0-9893 GCF_965657105.1 Puniceispirillum sp. (SeqCode) | reverse complement strand
TATATTGCATGATCATTACGCAAATTACCTTATTCACATATTTAGTCCCAAGTGGCATTAAATATGTCATGGCTATCAGTATATAGGTAAAAAATATTAATCGCTCTAATATAATCTGGCTTGCTATGACCTTGGTATGGGGAATGATAATTGCTGAATGATGCTTATAACGATAATAGACTAACCAAGTCTGTTTCAGGCATGATCGACACGTCAAAGCGATTTTGTTTCGCTTTGTTAATTATTGGCCTGCTTGCTTTTTTAAGTTTGTCGTTTCCGTCTACCAACCTTCGGTTGGGCGAAGCAAATAAAGTGCTTTATAAGCTTGTCATTGAATATACTGAAATACGCGGCATACAGGCTGATCTGGCGAACATGCCCAGCGTTCTGGCAGGCACGCTTTATCAGATAGATGTAAAAGACGGCAACACCACCACAGTCCATAATTTCAAGCCTATTGATCGTGCTGTCGAAATCTATGATGTTGCAGCACGCTTATCACCACAGAAACTACCAAATTCGGTTCGCGCCATATTATCGGCCAAACCCGACCTCCTTCAGATCACCTATCAGGCCGCCGACACAAAACTCACTTTCATCATTGATCAGACAGCAATCATCAATATTATACGTGGCTATATGCCAAGATTATATATACTGGTGTTCAGCCTCTATTCGCTCCTTGGTATCATTTTGTATTTTGTGATTCGGCGATTTTATGTGGCGCCGCTCAATACCCTGACATCAACTTTGACCGCCTTTGCCAAAGACCCAACCACCGCCCGGCCACCATCAAAAGCCCTGCACATCAATAAAGAATTCCAAGACGCCGCCACGGCACTTGTCGACCTACAAAGAAACACGATTACCGAGATGCGCCAGCGTGATCGGCTTGCCGATATTGGCGAGGCTGTTGCCAAGATCAATCACGATATCCGCAATGTGTTAAGTTCGGCGACATTGGTGGCAGATGCGCTTCTGAATTCACAGGATAAACAGGTGAAACGTACCGCGCCGCATGTAGTACGCTCGCTGGAACAGGCTGTTGATCTGTGCCAGTCGATGATGGATTACCTTGTTGCCGTGCCTGACCCGCAATTATCAACCTTTTCGATGCGCGACATTACCAATGAACTGACCGATTCGTCGAAAATGCAGATAACCTATTCAGGGCCTGCTAAAATCCACGCTGATCGCAAAATGATGCAGCGCATTTTTCTGAATCTGGCGCGTAATTCAATCAATGCCGGTGCCACCAAACTGCATATCGACATATGGCGCGCTGGACATCTGGGCATTATCGATATTTCCGACAATGGACATGGCATCCCGAGGCAACAATGGGACGGTCTGTTTCAGGCGTTCAAAAGCCATGGGCGCGGTGGAACCGGGCTTGGGCTGGCCATAACACAGGATCTTGTTGCCGCGCAGGGCGGGCATGTAAAGCTCAGCCGGTCGAATGAAAATGGCACTGAATTTCGCATCCAGCTTCCGGTAGAAATTTTTCAAATGTCAGATGACCGTCACCAGCCAAGCTGGTGGCCAAAACTGAATCTTGCCAGCTAATCTTGCCCGCTAATCGTGCCCGCTAATTAGGGCTGTTACACAATCTTGTTGATAGTGAATTAACCACGCAGGCCAATAATTGGCGTTGATGGTTGCGGTTCCATATCCCAGGGAAAGAAAATCCATGTATCCTGCGATACTTCAGTCACGAATGTATCGACGAGCGGCCGGCCAGCTGGCTTGGCATAGACCGTCGCAAAATGCGCATCAGGCATCATCGCGCGCAATGACTTGGCAGTTTCGCCTGTATCGACCAGATCATCGACGATCAGCCACCCTTTGCCTTTGCCCGCCAGCATCGCCTCTTTGAGAACCGTCAATCCACCTTGCTCCTGCCCATGATAGGATGACAGACAGGCGGTTTCGATCAGCCGAATTTCAAGTTCGCGGGCAACAATCGCCGCTGGAACCAGACCGCCACGAGTCACCGCAACTATGCCCTCAAATGGGCCTAATTCGAGCAATCGCCATGCGAGTGCCTTTGATGTGCGATGCAATTCTTCCCATGATACGGGAAATGATTTTACCTGAGCTTCGGCCATTTCATCCTCGTGTAATCTGTAACGTGTTATCTGCATGTGCCAGCACATACGGAATGTGATGCGGCATCAAAGACAGCACGGCTGTGCCGAATGTAATCTATGCACCGGGTTTGGCAAGCGGTATCGCACCAAAAGCCTATGAAAGATCCGTCATTGGTAACAAATCATCTACTGTGATGATCGACCACATATAGTCAAACCCAAAACCCGCCAATAAGTGCTTGCCAGCGTCGTTACCTTGACCTATGTTGCGGCATCCTTTGTGGTGTTCAGCACGGCAAGGTAAGCGCTCGTAGCTCAGCTGGATAGAGCACTAGACTACGAATCTAGGGGTCGGGAGTTCGAATCTTCCCGAGCGCGCCATTTCCCAAGTTCCAAGGTCCCCGGATCAAGGTTCAAGTGACTGTTTCTAAACGATTAATGTTCTGGAACAGGAGTTTGTTATCCTATGGTGTGGGTAAGGTTGCCGGTATACTTTTACAAAAGAAACGATACTTTTTACTTCTCGCGGTCAATTCCATCTGACCTTCAGCATCGCTTCAACAAGCGAAAGATTGAGGTGTCTCTGCGCACGAAATCTGAAGCAAAAGCTGCTAAGTCTGCTGCCGCTCTGTCTGATAGGCTTGAACGCTATTGGGATAGTTTGAGGATGGAAATGATCTATTCTCGTGAGCTTGGTCTTAAAGTTCTGCAGGACACTAAGCCTTGCACGACTAGTGAGTACAGCCTGTCAGACGCACTGGCGCTCTATCACCGACTAAAAGGCGGAAGTAAGACAAAACTATTCTATGATGTATCAAACCGTAGTATCCGTTATCTTGAAGAATGCCTAGGTCATGACAATCTGACATCAATTGAAAAATCAGACGCTGGGCGTTTCAGGGATTACCTGTTCGCTCGTGGTATGTCATCGTCATCGGTCAAGCGAGTGTTTTCTTCAGTCAGGGCCATCATCAATCTTGCCATTCGTGAACAAGGGCTGGTGATAACTAATGTTTTTAGTGGAACTTTCATTCCCGATGATGGAGCCAAACAACAGCGAACTCCTATTCCACAAGATGCACTTAAAAGAGTGCAAATGGTCTGCCAAACTCTAGATGATGAACCACGTTGGTTGATTGCCCTCATCAGTGATACTGGTATGAGGCTGTCAGAGGCTTGCGGATTATTAACATCTGATATCCATGTAGATACTGTTAAGCCTTATATTGAATTAATTGAACACCCATGGCGAAGACTGAAGACAGCCTCAAGCTCAAGACAACTACCGTTGGTTGGCGCCTCACTTTGGGCCGCCGAGAAAATAATCAAGGAAGGTAATTCATTCGCCTTCCCCAAATACTGCAGCGAAGCCAAGTGTAATTCAAACTCTGCCAGCGCGGCGTTAAACAAATGGTTAAAGCCACGCGTCCCGGCTGGATGTGTAATCCACTCTTTCCGTCATAGTCTCAGGGATAGACTACGCGCTATAGAGTGTCCTGCAGATATTATTGACGCTATTGGTGGATGGACCACTGAAGGTGTTGGGCATAAATATGGTGATGGACACACGCTATCGGTTAAATACAGATGGATGGAAAAGATAGCGCCCAAGGTTCGAGAACTAAGATCCGAGGAAACAGTCACTTGAACCTTGATCCGGGGACCTTTGATCTAGGAAATTGGAGCGGCGTGCGGGAATCGAACCCGCGTCTTTAGCTTGGAAGGCTAAGGTCTTACCACTACACAAACGCCGCGAATAGTTCAATTTATAGTGCTATGTCCGTTTTGTCTATGCCGTTCCTTTAGATATGAAGCGTTTTATCTCCATGCAATCAGTTAATTGATGCCTTAATATATAAAGTCTCTCGGTATGTCCAAATCTGATTTTTATTGGTGTTAGGCGGCTTATTTTCATTCGATCCATTTTCAGTTTTTTTGCCAGAGGCAAGCTGTTAGCTGTTCGGTGGGTGACCAGTTCGGGTGAGCCGTGACAACCGGTGGACGCGACATGTTTCAGGATAGACTGAAACGATTCAAGCTTGGATCACGTGACGATCGCGTAAAGCCAGCCTTAAAGACGATCACATGGTGGGTTCTTGCATCAACCGAGACATTGATTATTTCGTGGGATTATTTCGTGGGATTATTTCATGGGATTATTTCATGGGATTGTTTCATGGGTGCTGACAGGCAATTTCAAGATTGCAAGTTCGATCATGTCGGTCGAAATCGTTACTAAAATGCTACTCTATTATGGACATGAACGTGTTTGGAACCGGTATTTATAGGTTTGGTGAGTGGCTGGCTATTCTGCCAAGCGGGTGATCCAGTTGTGCATGGCGGTGATAGCGGCGTCGGTCTGTCCGGGTGAGACGATATCGCCAGCGATCACATGGGAAAACACATCATCATCAGCACCCATTGTGACGGTGATGCTGGTGGCACTGCCACCCCATCGATTGGCCATATCGATGGTGCGCGCCGGGTCAACCACCTGATCATCGTTAGAAAAATAGAACAGGGCAGGGGTCTGTGCCAAACTGACATCGGCATCGGTAACCGCCTTGACCAGCGCGGCCATTGGCAAGACGGCGGTGGTTGGATAGGTGGTTGTCCAATAGCGCGCATTCAGCGCATTGCGCGGGGTCGATTAGCGCGTATCACCCAGAATCAATGGCACCCAATAGCGCGCCAGTGGCCATGTCAGTAAACCGGCAAAGGGGTTGTTAATGCCAAAATTGGGTGACAGGAAAATATAACCTTTGACAGAGGCTGACAGCATCGGATCAAGCGCCGCCGCTGCGGCGATCGTAGCGCCAGTTGACGATGCGATGACGATGGTCTTATCGCCCAGCCGCCGCCCTATAGCCAGCGCCTCGCCCATATCATTCATCCAGTCTGCGATCGTTGCCTCATCCATCGCGGCCGCACTGCGTCCATGCCCTCGAAGCCGGGTATAAAACAGATTGGCACCTAACGCGTCTGCCAGCCGGTCAGGCACTGGCCGTATTTCCGCGGCACTTGCCGAAAACCCGTGGATATAGATGATCGATAAAGGGGTTTTTTGATGGGGCGCGTCTGCCCAGATGATCTGTTTGACCACATCGGGAATAATGTCGTCATAACGCGCCTCACGCGCTGTCAGATAAGCTGTCAGATTGTCACCAAGCGCACTGTCATCAAAGCCTATGTCGAGTCTTGCCGGTTCGCGTGGTGCCAGCATCCAGATACTGGCACAAACCAGAACAAGGCCAGCGAAAACAGCGGTCTTACGCAAACGCATATTCACTAAAAATTTTGTCAATTGACTTCACTGGTACAAGGTCAGCCACCTGCGTCATTAGGATGCTATCTGTATTTTTGGGTCTTTTATCGAAAACAGCTATATTATTAGCTCGGTCAGAACCACCATTTATTACATCAGCAAATGCAGTATAACGATGTGTGATAGATGAATGATGTGATGTAACGCCCGCAATAATCATTTGGCGGTTTTGATTTTGATTATTAAGTCTGAAGTCGAACTGGTATGTTTTGCCACTTGATCCAATGATTTCAACATCTTTGTCAATAGATATAGTTCTATAAACTGGTTTTGCAAATACAAATTCCATAGCGTCTTTGATTGATCTTTCTGCGTTTTTTATAACTTTAGAAACAGCACTCTTAGCCACAGCGGCTGAACCATTGGCGACAGCGAGTACGGCTGAAGGTATCCACTCAACACTCGGAACTTCTGTAAAAATTTCTCCTACCTTGGTTTTTGTGTGAAATTTTGAAGCAATCTTGTCAGCTTGCCTTTGGATTGTGTGGTTGTTTTGTCCATGATCCCAAGCGCAGGTAACAGCACCAAAATTATCGGATATACGAAACCCACTCTTAGTACCGGTGATATAGACTTTTACGGGATCAAAAGAAGGGTATAAGCAATGGGTTGAAACACAAACTGTGTTCCCTTCAATGTGAATTTTGTTCATATTGGCTATTGTTTCTTTGACTTTAAAAATATTATCCATTTTCAACTCTATAGAGGAAGTGACTGTTCACTAGGCAAATCGAATTGCCAAGTATTTCTATCTGTTTCAACATTAATCACACTCATGAAGTGTCCCATAGCTTGACGAAATTGTCTAATCTGAGGCTGTAGAGGACGCCTATATGGTAAAGTACCTAACCCATTTCTTCTGATATATTCTTTGTTATCATTCCATTGATGCTCATGATTTCCAGAAATATTAGGCGGTAAATCATAATTATGAGCATCGTGAGGATTCGGTTTGATTTCGCCCTCATCGACAATGTCTAATCTCCAAATTGGCTTGTTCCGAAAGATAAGGGAGATACTTATCTGGCCATTATTGTTAAATCTGAAAATAACATGGGCGATTGATATTCCCGACTCGTTTTTTAGTGGCCATCTTGCCTCATATTCATCTGGTCTTGATGATTTTGTCCAATTAGGCAATTCAATTGTCAGAGTTTTTTGACTCGACAAAAATTGGTCAATTTCAAAAATGTCTTCTTCGCTAAGCAAAATCAATCACTTCATACTATTCTGACGAATGAATGAGTTCAGCAATAAAGAAAATCATCACCTGCCTCAGTGAGAATAGTTTATGTGCAAACAGTTAATAAATCGTTTACATGTGAAGTAATTGTTAGGTTTTTATTCAGATTGGATTTAATCTTGATGTGGCCAAAAGTATCGCTCGAAACCCGACCCAAGCTAGAACTGGCGTTTCACCTGAACCGTTGTATAGCCAGCTTTGGTGGCTTTTTTAAACGGGTTGATATTGGCGGTGTTCTCTGAAGCGTATTTTTGCTGTGCTACGATCAGTGACCAGCCACTATCATGGTCAACTGATACGGTATGTTCATGCGAAATGCCCCAAGCACCTTCATCAATATTTGTCGCCAGCTTATCTTCATAGGACAATGACCAGTTATCGGGCTGCATATCATCACTGACATAGCCAAGAATATTGGTGAGATTGGCGCGCAGATACAGTCCGGCCTCGCGATCTTCACTGTTGCTGCGTTGATATTCCTCTACTTCGGCGTTCCAAGCATCACGCTGGATAAAGTCCCATTCAATATGCGCACGGGCGGAAAAAGTGCGACCAGAGAATAGATAAATATAGGGCATGACACGATAGGTGAGGCCGTTGATCTCGTTAAAATCGCGTTGTGACAATGACAGCAACGTGCCAATTTCATGTTGATCACCTTCGCCAAAGCGATAACGAAGCCGGGTGCCTGTAGCTGAGATATGGTCATTATCCTTGACTTTGTCAGGCACGACACCATCGACGGATTTGTTTTCAATTTTGGCTTGCTGGACACGGTAATACAGGGTCGCATAGGCGGAAACGTCATATTCACCATAAATGGCCAGCGCTTTCTGATCCATTTCCGATGTTTCGTCAAATAGATATTCGCCAACAACATAGCCGCCTGTGAATGACGGATCACGATATTCATCCATCACATCAGCCACGGCTGGGAAGGTGAATGTGGCTAGCGCAAGGATCATGCTGCCAGATGATTTATAGCTCATTGATTATCTCTTACATGGTTAAATATAAGAAATTACTAATGGAGCTATTAATAATTGGGATCAATGTGCGTTGCTGACCTATAGGCAGTCGGGACTGATATGGAGCTTATCTCGATTTCACCCACAAGCATGCGCTAACGCTTTAGATCAACCCAGCCTTTAAGGTTATCGATGGCGATATCTTCGATCACCTTCATGCCCGCGGCCGAGTCATTCAGACAGGGAATATAGCTGAATGTTTCGCCGCCATGCTCGATAAATTCTTCATGCAGTTCAATATCCAACTCATCCAGCGTTTCCAGACAATCGGCAACAAAGCCGGGTGCCATAACCATGACATGTTTCTTGCCCTGTTTGGCCAGATCAACAACGCTGATATCGGTATAGGGTTGCAACCATGGCTCGGAACCAAAACGCGACTGAAAGGTGGCATGAAAGCTGTCATCATCCCATTTCAGTTCTTCCTTCAGAAGCCGCGCGGTTTTCATGCAATGGCAATGATAGGGATCGCCCGCCACAAAATAGCTTTTCGGGATGCCGTGAAATGACACAACCAGCGCATCAGGCTTGCCATGTTTTTTAACGGCGGCTTTGACACTGGCAGCCAGCGCCTTGATATAGCCCGGATGATCATGCCAAGGCGGCACGGTGCGCACGGCCGGTTGCCAGCGTTTGTCCAGCGCCCATTTGTATAATTCATCATTCACGGTCGCGGTGGTCGAGGCCGCATATTGCGGATAAAGCGGCATCAAGACGATGCGGCTACATCCGGCATCCTGCAGTGCCTGTAATTGCCGGTCAATCGCGGGTTGGCCATAGCGCATAGCATATGTGACCATTAAATTATCGCTGTTAAAGGTCTTGGCGACATGCTCGGCTTGCAGGCGGGTAATTTTGCGCAAGGGTGAGCCGTCGGGGTCATCCTTTAGCCAGATACGGTCATAGGCAGCCCCCGATTTTTTGGGCCGCACATTCAGAATAATGCCATTTAGAATCACCCACCATAATAGGCGGGGCACCTCGATCACGCGCCGGTCTGACAGAAATTGCTTTAGATAGCGCCGCATCGATTTTTTATCGGTGCCATCGGGCGTGCCCAGATTGACAAGAAGCAAGCCGGTTTTGGCTTGTCCCGGAAAGGTGGGATGATCGGCAGGGGATTTATTTATTGGCATTGTGGACACTCTTTAAACATCACGTCCTAAATAGATAGGGGCTTGATGCGGCGGCGTCCAGCCTTTCGCGCGAAAAGACCCGTACTTAAGGTTTTGACGGGTCAGCGACCTTGCGCAAATAGGGCTTTAGCGTCTGCCAGCCATCGGGGAATAATGTCCAGGCCTCATCATCCGAAACAGAAGGCACAATAATGACATCATCACCATGCTGCCAGTCAGCCGGGGTTGCCACCTTATGCTGTGCTGTTAATTGCAATGAGTCGATGGCACGGATCAATTCGACAAAATTACGCCCCGTGGCCATCGGATAGGTCAGTGACAGCTTGATTCGCTTGTCAGGCCCGACGATGAATACCGAACGCACCGCCTGATTTTCGACCGCCGTTCGGCCAGCATGGCTGGTGCCCGCTTCACGCGGCAACATATTATATAGTTTGGCAACAGCAAGCTCAGTATCGGCGATGATCGGATAATCAGGCATATGACCAGTGACATCAGCGATATCCTGAAGCCATGCGTTATGATCTTCGACCGGATCAACCGACAGGCCGATGACCTTTACATTGCGCGCTTCAAATTCAGGCTGTAATCCCGCCAATGCGCCCAGTTCGGTTGTGCATACGGGGGTGAAATCCTTTGGATGCGAAAACAGAACGCCCCAGCTATCGCCAAGCCATTCATGAAACGACAGATCGCCTTGTGTTGTCTGCGCGGTAAAGTCAGGTGCTATATCATTGATTCGTAGTGACATTTTTGTCTCCTTTTAGGCTGTATTTAGGTGATTGTCGCAAGGACGCGGCGATCCCCGCCGAAATCACACCTATGTCAGACATGGGACATAGCTTGCGGGATGCAATATGGTGGGGATAACAATTTCACTTTGGCGTTTTGAAACGCAAAATTTTGCCTTTTATGGGCATGCAGACAGATAATGAAACCGGCAAAGATATGGCGATGATTGTTTCGACGTCAAAGATAGGCGATTACGCGCCACTAGACACGATCATCAGGCACGATCACTAGGCACGATCATCAGGCTTGATCAACCAGATAGGCCAGGGTGGCGAGCCT
>NZ_CBFHNB010000069.1:0-11128 GCF_965657105.1 Puniceispirillum sp. (SeqCode) | reverse complement strand
ATGATATGAACTTTTACGTCTTTGGCAATTTCAACTTCAACAGTCTCGCTATCATCAACGACTTTTACGATTGATCCAGTCAATCCTCCTGATGTGATGATTTTATCACCACGCCGAAGTGCACCAAGCATTTCTTTATGCTGCTTAGCACGTTTCTGCTGAGGACGGATCAACAGAAAATAAAAGATCACCATTACAAAAATGATTGGTAACAGGCCAAAACCAGTTTCGGTTAGGCCGCCAGACGTTTGTGCAAATGCAGGCGAAATAAACATGTTAAGAATGCTCCGTTATATGAATCAAATCTGGCAAGAACATAGCGACACTAGCCAAAACCTGCAATGACCCATATTAAACTAAGTGATTAATTTTTTGGATGTTTAAATCAATCAAGACAGGATATAGGTAGCGAATGACCGATAATGACTCAAAATTTACTTTAATTGAACAGGTGATCCGGATTGCTGACGCCCTTGAGCGTATGTCTCCGCCGGCTCCAAAGCCAGATAATCTGGAATATGCCAACGCTTATGTATGGCATGCGGCTATGCGCCGTCTTGATCCTGTTCATGCCATTAATTGCGTCAGGCTTGATCTTTTACGGGGTATTGATCATCAACGTGACAATTTACTTGCCAATTCGATTGCCTTCGGCCGTGGTCTGCCAGCTAATAACGCTTTGCTATGGGGGGCGCGCGGCACCGGCAAATCGTCTTTGGTAAAAGCTGTACACGCAAGCATGATGGAAAGTGGTTTGGACTGCGCGCTTGTTGAAATTCACCGCGAAGATATTGTTGATTTGCCATTTTTGATGAGCTTTCTAGCGCAAATACCACGTCAATTTATCTTGTTTTGCGATGATCTGGCATTTGATTCGGGAGAGACTAGCTATAAATCTCTAAAAGCCGCTTTAGAAGGCGGTATAGAAGGCAGGCCAAAAAACATCGTATTTTACGCCACATCAAACCGGCGCCATCTGATGTCACGTCAGATGATAGAAAATGAACGTTCAAGCGCCATCAACCCATCTGAGACGACTGAAGAGTCTGTTTCGCTGTCGGATCGTTTTGGCTTGTGGATCGGGTTTCATTCAATCGATCAGGATGCATATCTAGAGATGATCGAAGGCTATATTTTACATTATGGGATCAATGCTCATAATATAGATGTCCGGCACGAAGCGCTAAGCTGGTCTGTGGGTCGGGGTGCCCGTTCTGGACGTGTCGCTTGGCAATTCATTGTTGACCTAGCATCTAGAACCGAAACAAACATTGATTAAACAGATAGTTAAAGTTTTTAATTAATCTTAAGTTATAACTAATCTTGGGTCGATAGGTTGCCGGGTTTTACGTATTTCAAAATGCAATTGCGGTGAGTCAACGCGACCAGTTTGTCCCACGGTACCAATCGGCTGTCCAATCTCGACAATATCGCCTTCCTTAACAGTGACTGAGCCAAGATGCGCATAGGCTGATATCATCCCACCATCATGTTTAACCAGCACCAGAGTCCCAAAGCTTTTTACTTCGGTGCCAACAAAGGCAACCCGCCCTTTTGAGGCCGCCACCACAATATCACCCTGCGCGGCGGCGATATTTACACCATCATTGCGAACGCCGCGTGCCGCGGGTCCAAACTCGGCAATAACCTCGCCTTTGACAGGCCAGATAAAAGCGCCATCACCTGTTGGTGCAACAAATTTCTTACGTGGTGCCGATGCAACCGCTGTTTGCGTCGTATTTGCTGGCGCTGGGCTAGCGGCAGGTTGCGCCACGCCTGTTGATGCTATTCCCTTAGGAAGCCCCGTATCCAGAATGGAAAAATCCTGACTGAAGGGAAGCTGTAACCTTTGCCCGACCGTCAGACTATAGGGTTCCTGCAAATTATTGAGTTCCGCGAGCTGAAATTGACCTACAGCATAACGTTGTGAAATCGTTAATAGTGAATCACCTGGCTTTACAATATGAAAGCGTGTTGGGTTAAGCTTTAACTGTTGCCCGGGACGTAACGTAAAAGGCGCTAATAAATTATTTTGCAGAATTATAGAACGCGGTGTCACACGATAGCGCGTTGCAATGGTATAAAGATTATCATTGTCGCGAACCGTAATAACGCCACTTGCAGGTAGGGTTTCAACAGCCACACGCAAAGGGGCTGTCACTACGGGTGCAGGTTCAGCGCGGCTTAGTGATAGATTGGGTTTTTTACAGCCACTCAACATAGCAACAGACATGATGCCAATCATTAAGACTGTCATGGCTGTGCGTGTAATGTTTTGATTTGCTTTATTCATCCTGTTTGCCCTCAATAAGCGGTACAAAGGTCACAGCCATAAGATGTTTCCGTTCAAAACTGGCCTCTTGACGTTTCACCACCACGAGTTGTTGGTTCTTTCCTAACCCCTCCGGTGCAACCATGATGCCGCCAATTTTTAATTGGTTCAACAGTTTGTCGGGAATTTTATTGCAACCACATGTAAGAATGATGCGATCAAAGGGCGCTGCTTCGGGCCAGCCCAAACTTCCATCACCTAATCTGAAGCTGATGTTAGAGATTCGTAAGCTTCGCAATTTATTTTCAGCAGTCACCAAAAGTGGCTTTAGACGTTCCAGCGTGTAAACGCGGCGGCATAACAAGGTTAAAATCGCTGCCTGGTAACCGCTTCCTGTTCCTATTTCAAGTACGCGTTCGCGTCCTGTCAATTCCAGTGCTTCAGTCATACGTGCAACCACATAGGGCTGGCTTATTGTCTGATCAAGCGCTATTGGCAAAGACGCATTCTCATAGGCGTGCTGATGAAGTGATTCGGGAACAAATACCTCTCGTGGTATATTTTCTAGGGCTGATAATACAGTTGCGCTAAGAATCCCCTGCCCTCGCAGTGCCATAATCAACTGCGCCTTATGTTGGGTGAAATCCTCCAATGCTTGCGACTCCTGCTAAAAGCTTAGCGGCTTAAATTCAGAAATGTGTTGATGCGCTGTTAAATCCATTCCCAATGGCGTCATCGCAATCCATCCATCCCTGATTGCCGCGCGGTCACTTCCTGGATTGGCGTCAGGATTGGAGATCAGCGGGCCAAGGCGGAAATGACCAGCTGTGGCCCCCTCTTCGATTATATCACCGAACTTGTGCAGGTCGGTTGTTGATACCATCATTCCCTTAATTGTATCGGGATCACCTTTAGGAAAATTCACATTCGGAACAAGGCGATCTGTCCAGCCACTATTCCATAGATGCTGGACAAGACTAGCCCCATGCGCGTCAGCAACCTGATATTCTTCACGGTTTTCGCGGCCACCTTGCTGCGACAGGGCAATGGCAGGAATACCAGCAAGTGTGGCTTCCATGGCCGCCGCCACTGTCCCGGAATACAGCACGTCATCGCCAACATTCATCCCATGATTCACGCCGCTTAAAACCAGATCAGGACGTCTATCAAGAATTTTGTTTACAGCAAAGATGATGCAATCGGCAGGCGTGCCCGAAACAGAAAACTCTTGATGCGCCACTTCTTTGATTTCCACATCACGACGCAAGGTAATAGAACGGGATGCTCCAGAATGGTTTTGGACGGGGGCAACCACCCATACATCATCGCTCAAACTATTGGCAATAGCGCGTAAAACCTTAAGGCCAACAGCATCAATTCCATCATCATTACATAATAAAATGCGACCAAAGGGACGGTTTACGCCAGAATTGACGTCGCTTTGATTTTCGGTCATGCGCTTTGCTTAATCAGGCGATCAGTCCCCATATATGGATGCAAAGCCGCCGGTAGATATACTGTGCCATCTTCTTGCTGTCCATTTTCCAGCACGGCAATCATTGTACGACCAACCGCAAGACCTGATCCATTGAGCGTATGCAAGAATTGTGTTTCACCTGTGTCTTTGTCACGATAGCGAGCTTTCATGCGGCGTGCCTGAAATGGCCCGCAATTTGAACAAGATGAAATTTCACGATACATACCGCGCCCTTCATCCTGGCCTGGAAGCCATACTTCAAGATCATAGGTTTGTTCAGCTGAAAAGCCAGTATCACCGCTACATAATTTAAGTACACGGTATGGCAATTCTAGTTTCTGCAAAATAGCTTCAGCGCATCCGGTCATGCGCTCCAGCTCAGCAGCCGAGTCATCGGGGTGACTAATCGATACCATTTCAACTTTTGAAAATTGATGTTGACGGATCATACCGCGCGTATCACGCCCAGCTGACCCGGCTTCCGAACGGAAACAATTGGTATAAGCTGTCATCCGTATTGGCAAAATGTCAGGCGACAAAATGTCACCAGCGACAATATTTGTAAGTGGCACTTCAGCCGTTGGTATCAGCCATTTGTCACCGGTTTTATACAGATCCTCTGCAAATTTTGGTAATTGTCCAGTACCTGTCATCGTCTGACTATTTACCAAAGATGGTGGCACTGTCTCAATATAGCCAAATTCACTTGTATGCGTATCAAGCATTAACGCAGCAAGTGCCCGTTCAAGGCGTGCTAACTGGCCTTGTAATACCACAAAGCGTGCGCCAGCAAGCTTAGCACCAAGGGCAAAATCCATTTGCCCCAGAGCTTCGCCAAGCGCCACATGATCAATCGGCGTAAAGCTAAAGCTCGGAATGTCACCATGTGAACGTATCAGTTCATTATCATGCTCATCATCACCATCTGGTACTGTTACATCCAGAATATTTGGAATTTCCATTAACACAGCGTCTAATTTATGCGCCAGATCAGCTTCGCGGGTCTCAATATCGGGCATTGCCGTTTTAATATCATTGACCTCGGCAATAAGCACATCGGCATCGCCGCCATTGGCTTTAAGCTTGCCAATCTCTTTGGACGCAACATTTCTGCGTGACTGCATTTCCTGAAGTTCGCTTTGCAAGGCGCGGCGGGCGCTGTCCATTTCCAGAATGGAAGACGCCGACATGTCAACCTTACGCCGTTTCATGGCGGCGTCAAATTGATCAGGATGTTCACGGATAAAACGGATATCATGCATTGGTCAGGCTCAGTCTTGCATCAATGGTAACAATTAAACAATTCGTGTTTCGAATCTATCAACTTTGGGTGTTTATACCATCGAATGGTGTCATCACAACCTAATCATCAAATTCGTCATTTCGGCGTTTATTCATAATCTTTGCGCCAAATATTGATATTTCATACAGCAAAATAATAGGTGTCGCCAGCAACACTTGTGAAATTACATCGGGTGGGGTCAGAATGGCCGCGACCACAAAGGCGATAACAATTGCTATTTTACGTTTTTCCGCCAAACCTTCTGGTGTTACAAGTCCTGCACGTGCAAGCAAAAGCAACACTACTGGTAATTCAAAAGCCAATCCAAATGCAAATATCAAACGCATTACAAGTGATAGATACTCGCTGATGCGAGGTTCTACCTCAATCGCCAATGCCCCTTCAGAGGCGGCCATTTCAAAAGAGATAAAAAAGTTCCAGGCCAGCGGTGTTACGACATAATAAACCATGGCCGCACCCATCAAGAACAGAACAGGCGTGGCAATGAGAAACGGCAAAAACGCCTGTTTTTCATTTTTATACAGACCGGGGGCTATAAACCGCCATATTTGCATGCTCATAATAGGAAATGTTACACATAAAGCGGTGAAAAAACCGACCTTGATTTGGGTAAAGAACCCTTCATGAAGGGCGGTAAATATCATTCGGCCCCCGCCTCTGGCTTCCATAACATCAGCTAATGGAGCTTGCAGGAAAATAAAAACATGATAGGCGATTGAGCTATTATCAGTTCCAGGAATAGGCGCGACACAGATCAGGAATAGAATCATGAAGGCAGCAATCGCTATACCAAGCCGGTTACGCAATTCGGTAAGATGTGCGACCAGTGACATCTTTACCTCACCATCATCATATGCCTGTGTGTCATCGTCGATGTTGGTTTCATAATCGTCACGAGATGATGCGTCATCACTTTGCACATCGTCATCCATTTCGACATTAGCCGTTAGCTCGTCGATTATTTCAGGCTTTTGACTATCTGCCTTATTTTTTTTAGGAGGCTTAGTCATTTTACCCAGCAGATTTCTTCGACGTTTTGGCAGTCGAGGCACGCGTTGTTTTCTTAGCCACTACTTTCTTAGCCACTACTTTCTTAGGCACCACTTTCTTAAATACCGTTTTCTTTGGTGTCGCTTTTTTTGACGCCGCTTTCTTTGTAGTGGGTGATTTTATGCCACCTTGTTGCAGGTTATCAACGATCATGGCATTAGCATCACCAGCTAGTGATTTCACTTCATCTAGATCAGTATCGCCCGCAAATGAACGTTTGGTTTCATTAACCGTATCTGCAAGATCACCTGAGGGGTCAATCGTATCCACAAGGTTTGAATAATCACCTTGTTTAATATCGGCTATGGTGTTTTTCAGATCGCTAACCTCTGATTGCGAGGCAATATCTTCCAAACCACGCGTAAACTCGCTAGCCATTGCGCGCATCTGCCGCGTGAAGCGGGTAAAACCGCGTAACATCTTTGGCAGTTCCTTTGGGCCAACCACCATGAGCAGCACAAAAGCAACGACCAAAAATTCCCAGCCACCGATATCAAGCATAACTTCGACCTACCACCTATTTCTTGGCGGCAGATTTTTTAGTCGCTTTTTTCTTTGCTGCGGCTTTTTTCGGGGCGGCTTTCTTAGTTGCCTTTTTAGCGGCTTTCTTTTTCGAGGCAGTCTTTTTTGGTGCGGCCTTTTTTGGAGCGGCCTTTTTAGTCACAGGTTTTTTTGCGGCTTTGCGTGCGGGGGCTTTGCGCGCGGCAGGCGCAGCCTCTATGACTTCGGCTTCATCCATTTCGTCCGCATCAGCGCTATCTTCGGGACCTTTTAGACCAGATTTAAAATTACGAAGACCTTTACCGAAATCTCCCATAAGGGATGAGATTTTACCTCTGCCGCCAAAAAGCAACAAAACTATTGCTAGAATTATTAGTAATTGCCATGGACCAAGAGCCATAATTTATCCTTACCTAAATTATTGTCATCGGAGTTTCCGAATATAGCCATACTATAAACAGGCTGTTTGAATGGCACAACAATTCCTTATTCCGAAACGCATGTATATTGATCAAGTTAGATGTTTAAAATATCATTCTAAATGTTTGCCCCTTGCTTGGTAGCGAAAACAAAAGCCTGTGATGGATCCACCTGTACACGCACCTGGCTTCCCGCTTCAAATGAGTTCAATCCTGGAATACGCGCATGTAAATGCACTTCGTCGCGTCCTGTTGGCACCGATAGATGTATCAATGACGCTCTGCCCAGCAAACGGGCTTCCATAACCTCGGCAGCGGCACCATTTTCATTTGATAGGATTTGCGTTTGATGTTGGTCATGGTTGCTGTCAGGAATAATCTGAAGCGCTTCATGCCGTATGACAACACTAGCGGCTTGACCATCATCCATAGTGTCGGATGCATCAAACACACCTAATGGCGTTTGAATTTTACGATCTTTGACCACACCTTCAAGCCGATTCACCTCACCAAAGAACTCAGCCACAAAGGCACTTTTAGGCTGGCAATATAGATTAACGGGACGACCAGCCTGTTCAATCTCACCTTCCCGAAGCACAACGATACGGTCAGACATAAACATAGCTTCTTCGGCGTCATGGGTAACCATGAGCGCGGCTGTCCCAGCAGCTTTCAACACATGCAGCATCTGATCTCGAATACGCTCGCGCAAACGGCTATCAAGACCCGCATAGGGTTCATCAAGCAATATGACTTTTGGATTGGGTGCCAAGGCCCGCGCTAATGCAACGCGTTGTTGCTGTCCCCCTGATAGTTCATGCGGGTAAACATCAGCCAGGTCATCAATGCCTGTTTGTTCCAATGTGTCCATGGCACGGGCGATCGCTGCGCTACCCCGAGTTTTCAAACCAAACATAACATTCTGAATGACTGATAAATGCGGAAATAATGCGTAATCCTGAAACATGAAGCCAATACCACGTTTTTCGGGAGGAAGACTGTGGTCTGGCGATGAGACGATTTGATTTTGTAACAGAATTTGGCCTTTAATGGGAGTTTCCAATCCGGCAGCAAGACGCAATAAAGTGGTCTTGCCACACCCGGATGGCCCCAACAGGGACACCACTTCCCCCTCGTCAACGGTAAAACTTACATCGCTTACCGATGGGGTGCCATTATAGGCATGTCCGACATTTCGGAAATCAAGCATCTTGGTCTCCATCATCGGTTATCTCGTCTTCGAAAGCATTCTCATTTTCAGTCAAATCTTCATCTAACCATGCTTCAGCTAGCAGATCATCGCTGTCAATATCATCATCATCATCTTCTTCTGCGTCTTCATCACCATCACTATTGTCCATAAGCTGACCCAGAACTTGTCCCTTACGCAATAATCCGGCCGCTTTAAGATCCGCCATTCCGGGCAAATCAGACGTATCACCAAGGCCAAAATGATCAAGAAATCCGGGACTAGTGCCCCAGGTTAATGGACGACCAGGCGTGCGTCGCCGACCTCTTGGTTTAATCCAGCCCAATTCCAGCAAAATATCCATCGTGCCTTTGGATAGTGAAATACCCCTAATTTCTTCAATTTCAGACCGGGTAATCGGTTGATGATAGGCAATAATAGCCAGCACTTCCAGTGCCGCACGTGACAACGGGCGTTCAATGACTTTATGCTGGCTCAAACGTTCGGCAATTTCCGGTCTTGTGCGAAATGCCCACGCGTCACCAACTTTACATAATTCGATACCACTTGTTGCATCATAGCGTTCGGCAACAACAGCCATAATGTCGGCAATTTCAATACCCTCGGGCACATGCGCGGCCAGATCACGCGCACGTACGGGCTTATCAGACGCAAAAACAAGCGCTTCCAGCGTTGCCGCCCAGGTTTTGGGATCATTATCAGTTAATGTGATTGCGTCGGTCACGATACATCCTTCGGTTTTAGATAAAGCGGCGCATAGTTCGTGTCTTGACGCAGTCTTATCAGCCCGTCACGTGCCAGTTCAAGCGACGCAACAAAATGAGAAGCGGTTGCAGACCGTCTATCCATAGGCTTTTCAAGGCCAGGCGGCAAAAAATGCTGTAAAACTGTCCATTCTGGGCTGCGACTAATCAGATTACGTAACCGCTTAGTTGCTTCCTGAACTGAATAAAGATAGGTGGCGGCAATCGTCAGGGTTTCACTCTCGCCTTGTGAACGAATTTCACCATAGCAAGCAAGCAGATCGTATAGGCTGGCGCTCCAGATAGCCTCAGTGGTGGTGCTAAAGCTCTCAGACTGGCCACGAACAAATCTTTGGTGCCCTAATCGGGGTAATGAAATGAGACGTTTGGACGCTTGCTGCATCGATTCAAGCCGCATCAGCTGATATTTCAGAGCATCAGCCATATCAATGATTTCTTCATGCTGTTCTGGTTCTGGTTCGGGCAATAAAAGCCGCGACTTGAGATATGCCAGCCATGCCGCCATCACCAGATAATCAGCGGCAATTTCAAGATCTAGCGTGCGGGCATTATTGATGAATTCAAGATATTGTTCGGCAAGCGGCAAAATCGATATGCGCGTTAGGTCAACCTTTTGTTCACGCGATAATGACAGTAACAGGTCAATCGGTCCTTCAAAACCGTCAAGATTGACAAATAATGACAACTGATCTGTCTCGGCACTATTTTCCTGAACTGGTTCTGCATGTGCATTTTTATCTTCAAAGCTTGTTTCCGACATTTACTGACCTGCCGCTTTAACTTTGCGTAAAATACAATCTTGTCCAGCGCGCTTTAACAACGTGCATAGATTATCAGCATCAACGCGAACCAAAGTTTCCGTTACTATGCGCCAAAAAACCCCATTATCCTTGGTTTCAATTTTTGTTATTTCCAGAATAATATCATTCAATCTTGTTCTGTGCTTTTGCGTCAAAAGACTGGCAACTTCTGCCGCTTTATCGTCATTGCGAAAGGCCGCAAGCTGAACGCGGTAAAGTGGTTCATCCGATTTGGGGGTTTGCTTCTGTTTCACTTTGGCAGGTTTTTGGGGTTTATCAGCGGGTTTAGCTGTTGGTATCAGTGATTTTGGTGCCTTTTTGCCCGCTGAGCTTTCATTTGATACTGTTTCGTTATCTGACGTTAAGGGAGGTCTTGTATCCTCCGCATCTAATGATTTCACCTCTGCCGACGCAACTTTCATTGTTGTTTTATTATCGTTTTGAGTCTGTGTCTCTGCCTCTGCCTTGGATTCTTTTGATGCCTCTGATAATGTCACGGGGGGCAGTTCGGGATCACTTGACAGCGGACGCAGATTTTCCACATCGACATCAGATTTACTGTTATTGGCAATCATGCTCATAACCGCCGAGTCCTGATTTTCAATGGCTTTGCCACCAATATCGTCAGGCTTGACCTTTATCGGTCCCTCTGGGGCAGAGATAATCTGGACGTCAATCTGATCGGCTGGCAGAAAAATAGGCATCAAAAAATAGGTAACAACACCAGCCGCCATAGTGATCAACGCCAGCACCAGAAGACTACGCCATTTTTTTTCGCTATTTATGTCACCTTTCACTGCCATTATAACTCCATTACATTTCGTCTAAGGCTTTAATGGATAACACATTTAAACCAGTTGCAATAACTAAACTTGTGGCTTTGACAAGCTGCAAGCGCGCGGCTGTGACAGTCTGATTATCATTGAGAATAAAGCGTAATTCAGGGTTTTCACGACCAGCATTCCACAAAGAATGAAATGAGCTTGCCAGATCGACCAGGAAGAACGCAATGCGATGCGCTTCATGCGCACGGGCGGCTGACTCGACAATTTTAGGCCAGCTCGCCAGCATTTTAAGAACCGCTAATTCAGCTGGATCTTTAAGAACAGATAAATCCGCTTCATGTGGCACATGTTCAGCCTGACGCAGAACCGAACAAGCCCTAGCATGTGCGTATTGGACATAGAAAACTGGATTATCACGTGATTGCTCTGTCACCTTGGCATAATCAAAATCAAGCGTTTGATCATTACGGCGGGTTAACATGATAAAGCGGATAACATCAGATCCTACAGCGTCAATCACATCACGCACAGTAACAAAATTTCCAGC
>NZ_CBFHNB010000068.1:0-11350 GCF_965657105.1 Puniceispirillum sp. (SeqCode) | reverse complement strand
TGCCCAGACTCAAATCTTTCTTCTGTTATGTAGTCAATGGCAAGCCAAGGCCATTTTTCAGCGTGCTTTAATTTTGGACATTCGGTGTCATTGGTCATTACGACTTCGGGTAAAAGGACATCTGTATGGTAAAGAGCAGAATAAATGGTGTCTGAATAGTCGACTGGAACATGTTTTGGGTGAGGAATTAACGCTTTTCTTTTCCTTAATTTATCCTGCTCAGTTTCCCTGTTGTGCCATGTACAACTCTTAATCGCTTTGTGGCCAATACCCCCATTGCCAATGGATTGCATTGCCAGGTTGAAGATTTGATCTACAGCACTGTTCAATGTTAGTGACTTATGTTTTATCACCAGTGAATTAGCTAGATGACCTGGTGAATTTGTTGATAACAATACGCCGCCAGGTACACGTCGGTCATGGTTTAATGTGCTGTGAGCAGAAGAATAGAAAATATTAACACCAGCTTTAAAAATTCCTAAACCATCACCAGACCCTAGTGGTATTGCCTCAGTATAAATTACATCACTTTCTATTGGGGTATGCTCAATCAGATATAACTCACAAATTCTTTTGCATACTTCGAGAAATTCAAAACTAGGCTTTGCAAGAACTAATCGTACATCGTTCAACATTATCAAAAAACCACTAGAAAGTCCTTCGCTGGCTAAATCTTTCCAGTCGCGTCTGGCCTGCTGGATTTTTTCGCGTAAATGGTTATCACCTTCATTGATATCTGTCGAAGTGATCCAGCAGATATTATAGTTAATGCCTTTTGCGCTTCTTGCACCCATGCGTCCAAAAAGGCAAGGTTGATAGCGTGCGACCCAATTTAAAAAACTTATGCAAGATTCATCGGCGCTAGATGATGGATGAAATATTTCCTTGTTCGCTAAGTCAATATCATCTCCAAAACTTTTTTCTCGTGGGTGTAAATCAAGGTCATCTAAAAGGTCTTTAAGCTCTAGATTGGTGTTTTTAGTTTCAATTAGCATGATGCCCCCCCATCAAGACCTATATAATAGTTGTCGCATAGGCTAGCACAAGAAAACCCTGCTAAATAAGCAAATAATATCAATGGTTTATATTAAAAGTATCTAATATTAAGGTTTCACGTGAAACATTGTGCTTGTCTTTTTATGCGAGCCAGGCACCATCCGCTTAATATGATTGCGTTCTGCGAAATACCTGCGTTAGGATGAATGGTCTGATCATCATATCTGGAGGGGGATGCAACCAGCCAAAATTGCAACCAGCCACGATGCCACTTGCCACGATGCCACTTGCCACCATGCCACTTGTCACCATGCCACTTGCTGAGGTGTCGCTTGTTTCGCTTGATCTGGAAACGACCGGGCTGAAACCGCAAACTGACCGGATTGTGCAGATAGGCGCCATTGATGTCGCCACGACTGTCTTGGATGATCGGGGTGGGGATCAAGCTGTTTCATGGATCGACCCCTATCCCTATTAACACCGGACTCGTGAAATCATGCTGACCGAGCCGGTTATTATAAGTGGTGTCTTATTGAGGGGAGACGCGTTATCTCAATTATATATGTTCTGACCAATCCCGCCTTTGAAGGTTATGTAAAGATAGGTAAGACAGCCAATCTCAAACAACGCTTGCGAAATTTGGACAACACCTCAGTTCCACTTCCTTTTCGCTGTGAATATGCAAGTCATGTAGCTGATATGAATACAGTCGAAAAACTTCTTCACGATGCGTTTGGTGACAGGCGTGTCCGTAATAATCGGGAATTTTTTGAAATCGATCCGCTCCGCGTTATCTCAGCATTAAAGCTAGCTGGCGGTAAGGACGTTACCCCAACGGATGATGTAGCCGAGGATGAAGCGGGTGTGCGGGCGATGAATGAGTCCAAGCCCATGCGTAAACGATTCAAATTTTCTATGGTTGATATTCCCATAGGCAGTATTCTGACTTTTTCAAAGGATCCGCAATATACAGCTGTTGTCCATGACGACACCAAGATAATGTTTGAGGGGCAATCCTCAACGCTTAGCGGTTCTGCGTTAGATATAATGACTCGGTTGGGTCTTAAATGGAAAGCTGTTCAAGGTGCGGCTTTTTGGATGTTTGACGATGAAACACTGTCAGAACGTCGCAACCGGATGGAGCGTGAGGCAGAGGAAGACGTCGCCGAGTGATCAGGCCAGATTGTGCACAGTGCCTGTTTCACGCATTAATCCGCAACTGTTTCAGGCATTAATGCGCAAATAGAATAGGTGCCCGGCATTCGGTGCGCATGGTTTCGGTAACGCCCCCAAAAAGCTTTTCCAGAGTCATTGAAAAGCCATAAGCGCCCATAATCACAAGATCGCTATTCTGGGCTTCCTTGAGAATCATCTGGGCGGTGTTTCGATCACGGCTAGATTCGATGTTGATATTGGCACTGATATCATGGGCTGCCAGATAATTGGCGATATCGCGTGATAAATTAGGTGCATCGGGATCCGCCAATATGACATCAACTTCGGTGAAGCGGCTCAATAGTGGCATGGAAGCGCGTAACGCCCGTCCTGCCTGCGCCGAGCCATCCCATGCGATCAGGCAACGACCAGATAAATCGACTATCTTGGTTTGTTCGGACAGCTGGATGGTCGCGCTGATGCCTGCTGATGCCAAACGCGGTGCCGACAATGGTGGCGCAACGATGGCTATGTCAACATAGGGCGACAGTTTTGGCCATTCATTCAGGATAAAGCCATGAATGCCAAACCATTCATGCGCGACATCATGTTCATCACAAATCGCTTTGAACGCATCGCCACAGCGTTTGAGGTTTCTTTCGGCATTATCAATCGATACCGTCACCAAGCTTACGTAACTTGCACCACCTCCAGAGTAATATTCCATAGTGTCTTCAGTGGCCGCAATGCCCACAAGAGGCACATCGAGTTTTTTGGCGATTTGACAGGCAAGACTGATTTGCCTCTTGGGCATATCAACCGCCGTCGTCATTACAAAAGCGAGTTTCATTTGTATCCTCCATTGCTAAGCGTTGGTTCCATGAGAACACAAAACAACAAGGCAGAAATTGATTTCGATCAATGTTTGAACTCGTGACCTCCATTAATCTTTCATTATTGGCATTGAGACTTAAAAAGGAGACGACATTATGCGAGGGGATATTCTATATCTGTTGTTGGTGATCAGCGCGTTCAGTTTGTTTTTTGCCGTTATATTATGGTTGCAGGTGACCGATGCCCGCCATCGTCGAGATCAGGCCAGCGTTAATGTGCCAGCCGATCCAATGCCTAGACGCACAGTTAAAGTGAAAAAATCATAGTTTATAATCTGCAAGCGTGACTTATGTGATGTATTGCTTTGGTGGTGATATTTTGCTTTGGTCACAAAACCACATCTTTTCCCAAAGGATGTGCGCCACAAATGCGCCAAAAGAATGCCTCGACTTGACGCTTATGCGGGGATTTGGATGGTAAGCTTCGTCTAATTCAACAAAATTTGTAAATTCTGGCTAAATTCTGCGCGGCAACGATTGACGCCAGCTTTGAAGGTGGTTAAACATCCGACCGGTGTTGCATTTATTGCAAACCGCCGATGGCGGGTGTAGCTCAGTCGGTTAGAGCGCCAGTTTGTGGCACTGGAGGTCGCCGGTTCAATCCCGGTCACTCGCCCCACACCCACTTTTGGGTTGGGGTGCCTCGGAAACTTATAGTTTCGGCTTGCCGGAACATGACGATAATAGACTACCGTGCTATTTACCAGTAGCCGGACATTAATCAGCTTGTGTTATGCGGGCGTGGCGGAATTGGTAGACGCGCTGGTTTTAGGTACCAGTGGCGAAAGTCGTGGGGGTTCAAGTCCCTCCGCCCGTACCACAAGGCTGAACAGACATAGATAGAGCATCATCCGCCTGCCTTTAAACATACACGAGACAGGGCCACTAGGGTGATCAGGTAACAAATTAAAGAGCAAATATCCGATTTCATCTAGGGCGGATTTTGATCTAAATGAGAGGGAAGCACCTGTTCGATGAATATTGCTGAAACCAAAAGCGAAGGTCTGGTGCGCGAATTCGCCATTACGATTACTGCCGCCGATATCGAAACCGAAACACAAGCCAAACTTGCCGAAATTGCCAAAACCGCAAATATGCCAGGTTTTCGCCCAGGCAAGGTGCCGATGGCTGTTGTAAAAACGCGCTTTGGTGCGCAGGTTCAAGGTGATGCAATCAAAGCTGCGCTTGACGAAGGTGCGCGCAAAGCTGTTGATGATAATGGCCTTAATCTGGCTAGCCAGCCATCAGTGGATATTAAATCCTATGAAGAAGGTAAGGATCTTGAAGCGGTATTTACCTGCGAGATTATGCCTGAGATCAAAATTCCTGATCTGAGTAAATTGTCTATCGAAAAACCAGTCTTGCCTGTTGACGAAGCTCAGATTGATGAGGCGCTGACCACGATTGCTGGTGAGAATCGCCCAAGTGTTGAGGTGGCTAAGCCACGTGCCGCCAAAAAGGGTGACATTGTCGTCATTGATTTTATTGGCAAGATTGACGGTGAACCGTTTGACGGTGGCGCTGCCGAGGGTCATTCGCTGGAACTTGGCTCAAATAGCTTCATTCCAGGCTTTGAAGATGGTTTGATCGGCGTTAAGCCAGGTGAAAGCCGCGATGTAAATGTGTCGTTCCCTGAGGATTATCAAGCTGCGCATCTGGCCGGCAAAGCTGCCGTGTTTGAAACCAAAGTTACGGCAATGCGTGAGCTTGGTGAGGCAAAGGTCGATGAAGATCTGGCAACACGCCTGGGCTTTGAAACAATCGATGCGCTTAAAGAAGCTGTGCGTGAGCAACTTGGTGCCCAGCATGCAACCGCTTTGCGTCAGGCCGTGAAAAAGAACGTTCTTGACGGCCTTGCTGATGGTGAAGCCTTTGACGTGCCACCATCTTTGTTCAAGCAAGAATATGAGTCAGTGGCCCGGGCGATGAATCCTGCCGCGTCTGAACATGATCATGATCATGACCATGACCACGATCATGACCACGCCCATCCTGCTGCTGATGAAGGTATGGACGACGATGCGAAAGCCGAAGCCAAGTTAGTGGCTGAACGCCGTGTCCGTCTTGGTCTTTTGCTGACCGAAATTGGTCGCGACAGTAAAATCGAAGTGACCGAAGCCGATACCCAGCGTGCTGTTATCGAAGAAGCGCGACGCTATCCGGGACAAGAGCAGATGGTAATGGAATATTTCCAGAAAAACCAACAAGCTCTGCAACAGCTGGCTGGTCCTATCTTTGAAGATAAGGTTATCGATTATATCCTTGAGCTGGCGAAAGTGACTGAAGTTACAACTGATGTCGATACGCTGTATAAAGCCCCTGAAGAGGTAGCCCCAACCAAGAAAGCGGCTAAAAAGTCTGCCAAGACATCAGCAGCTAAGAAGCCAGCTGCCAAAACGGCGGTGAAGAAAACAGCGGCTAAAAAGGCACCTGCCAAAAAGGCGGCTAAGAAGAAGTCATAATTATATAAAGTCTGCCGCCTTTAAAGCGGTTGATTTTGGCTATATTAGCGCAAGCGGGTTCAATATAATCTTGAACCCGCTTCTTTATTTCCCATATAGTCTAAGTCTATGTCGGTGCCAGCCGACCCTAATTATCTTATTAGCTTGACGAGCCGCAAGCAACTCATCCAATGCAGGAGACTATAATGCGTGATTATGAAGTAGCTAAATCGAACTTTGACCCGATGGCTAATCTGGTGCCAATGGTGGTAGAACAGACTAACCGTGGCGAGCGTTCTTATGATATTTTTTCGCGGCTTCTCAAAGAACGTATTATTTTCCTGAATGGTCCGGTTGATGATACCACGGCCTCGCTTGTATGCTCGCAGTTGCTGTTTTTGGAGTCTGAAAACCCAACCAAAGATATTTCGATGTATATCAATTCGCCAGGCGGTATTGTGACTTCTGGTCTGGCGATCTATGACACGATGGAATATATCCGCCCCGACGTATCAACAGTATGTATGGGTCAAGCGGCGTCAATGGGCTCGCTATTATTGATGGCTGGTGCCGCAGGCAAGCGCTATTCATTGCCAAATGCACGGATCATGACGCATCAGCCATCAGGTGGCTTCTCGGGTCAGGCAAGTGATATTGAAATTCACGCCAGGGAAATTCTTGATTTGCGCAAGCGTCTTAATGGCATGTATGTCAAGCATACTGGCAAGACCCTGAAAGATGTTGAGAAAATCATGGAGCGCGATACTTTCATGACAGCCGAGGATGCTCAGAAGTTCGGTTTGATCGATGAAGTTGTAGAGAAGCGCCCAGCCGGTAAAGATGAAAAGGCGTCATAGACTGAAAGATCGTAAATGTGGCTTTTTGGCAACAAACTGTTTAATTTTGAATTATAGGCACGGTTTTTGCGGGTGATAGCCAGATTTAAATTGTAACTGTGTGTAAGGCAGTTTTAAACTAACGTTTGTAATAGCTGGAAAAAGGCCATATTGGTCGCTTCAGCGCCAGAGTATCGTCAGGAGCCGTCAGATGGCAAAATCAGAAGATAGTGATAAAAGCACGCTTTTCTGTTCTTTTTGCGGGAAAAGCCAGCATGAAGTTCGTAAACTCATTGCCGGACCAACAGTCTTTATTTGCGATGAATGTGTCGAATTATGCATGGATATAATCCGTGAAGAGCATAAAACCGCATTGTCCAAAAGCCATGACGGTGTGCCAACACCAGCTGATATCCTCGACGTGCTTGATGGTTATGTCATTGGTCAGTCGCGGGCGAAACGCGTTTTGTCAGTAGCTGTGCATAATCATTATAAACGCTTGGCAAATGCAGGCCGCACAGGCGATGTGGAAATTTCAAAATCAAACATCCTGCTGGTTGGCCCAACAGGTTGTGGCAAGACTCTATTGGCGCAGACTTTGGCGCGGATGCTTGACGTGCCATTTACTATGGCTGATGCCACAACATTGACCGAAGCTGGTTATGTTGGTGAAGACGTTGAAAATATCATTCTCAAACTGCTACAGGCTGCCGACTATAATGTTGAACGCGCCCAGCGTGGGATTGTCTATATTGATGAGGTCGATAAGATCTCACGCAAAGCAGATAACCCGTCAATCACCCGCGACGTATCAGGTGAAGGTGTGCAGCAGGCGCTGTTGAAAATTATGGAAGGCACGGTTGCATCAGTACCACCACAAGGTGGCCGAAAGCATCCACAGCAGGAGTTCCTTCAGGTTGATACAACCAACATCCTGTTTATCTGTGGTGGCGCGTTTGCCGGACTTGATAAATTGATTGCAGGTCGTGATACAGGTGCTGGTATTGGCTTTGGTGCTGATGTGCGTGATCCAGACGATCGCAAGATTGGTGAACTTCTAGGGTCACTGGAACCAGAGGATCTGATCAAATTTGGTCTTATCCCTGAATTTGTTGGCCGTCTGCCGGTGATCGCAACGCTTGAGGATCTTGATGAAGAGGCCCTTATCCGTATCCTGACAGAACCGAAAAATGCGCTTGTAAAGCAATATGAAAAGCTGTTTGAGATGGATGATGTCCGTCTTGAATTCCGTGATGATGCTTTACGAGCTGTAGCAAAAAAAGCGATTGCGCGTAAAACTGGCGCGCGTGGTTTGCGCTCGATCATGGAGAACATCCTTATGGAACCGATGTTTGATATCCCGACTAGTGGTGATATCGAAGAGGTGGTCATCAACAGTGATGTTGTTGATGGTGGTGCGCAGCCGTTGGTTGTTCATGCTAAAAAATCCAAAGAGGCTGATAGTAGCGCTTAAGGCCGCATTTCCGTCACCATAACCTTGAAATTAGTGCTGTACTGCCCATATGGAATTGGCAGGCAAGACGTCTGTGTGAACAAATTGATCGCCGAGGAATTTAGCTAATGTCAGACAAAGCTTTAATTGCGCTACCTATATTGCCATTACGTGATATCGTTGTATTTCCGCATATGATTGTGCCGCTTTTTGTTGGTCGCGAAAAATCTATCAAGGCTCTTGAAGCCGTAATGGCTGAAGAAAAGCAAATCATTCTGGTGACGCAGACTGAAGCGGATATAGAAGATCCAGATGCCGCTGGATTACATCGTGTTGGTACCGTTGGATCGATTCTGCAACTTTTGAAACTGCCGGACGGCGCTGTTAAGGTGCTGGTTGAGGGCGGTGACCGCGTTGAATTGAACCTTGATAGTTTGCGTGCGCAGGATGGTTTTCTGACTGTCGAAGCCTTGCCTATGGAACAGACTGGCGATCTTGGTGCTGATACCGAAGCGCTGGCCGCAACAACGGTTCAACAGTTTGAACAGTATCTGAAACTAAATAAGAAAATTGCGTCGGAAGTGTTGAATGCGATCGAACAGGTCGACGAAGCTGACAAAATTGCAGATATGATCGCGTCACATCTATCCGTCAAGATCGACGAAAAACAGGAATTGCTGGAAATTCTGGACGTTCATGAACGGCTGGAAAAAGTGTTCGGTGCGATGGAAACCGAAATAGGTGCCTTGCAGGTCGAAAAACGCGTGCGCAACCGGGTTAAGCGCCAGATGGAAAAAACCCAACGCGAATATTATCTCAATGAGCAGATGAAAGCGATCCAGAAGGAATTAGGCGATGGCGAAGATGGTGGTAATGAGCTAGATGAGCTTGAAACCCAGCTAGCCGATTTGAAAATGCCGAAAGCGGCACGCGAAAAGGCAAATGCCGAGTTGAAAAAGCTGCGCAATATGGGCCCTATGAGCGCCGAAGCAACCGTTGTGCGCAATTATCTGGATTGGATGCTGGCGTTACCTTGGAAAAAGTCAACGCGCCTTAAAAAGGATATAGTTAAGGCGCGCGAGATTCTTGACGCTGATCATTATGGGCTGGACAAGGTCAAGGATCGCATCATCGAATTTCTGGCTGTTCAGCAACGTACGCGGAGCATGAAAGGCCCTATTCTGTGCCTTGTAGGTCCGCCAGGCGTTGGTAAAACTTCGCTAGGCAAGTCGATTGCACGGGCAACTGGGCGTAAATATGTGCGCATGGCGTTAGGCGGCGTTCGCGATGAAGCCGAGATCCGTGGTCATCGTCGCACCTATATCGGGTCAATGCCAGGTAAAATTGTTCATGGCATGAAGAAGGCGGAATCAAACAACCCGCTGTTTTTGCTAGATGAAATTGATAAATTAGGTGCTGACTGGCGTGGTGACCCGACATCCGCATTGCTGGAAGTTCTGGATCCGGCACAAAATAACAGTTTTGCAGACCACTATATGGAAGTTGAGTTCGATCTGTCGAATGTGATGTTTGTCACAACTGCCAATACGCTAAATATGCCACAGCCGCTGATGGATCGGATGGAGATTATTCGTCTGTCTGGTTACACTGAAGATGAAAAGTTGGAAATTGCCAAGCGGCATCTGATCAACCGCCAGCTTGAAGATCACGGGTTGAAAGATGGTGAGTTGTCGATTTCTGACGATGCGATACGCATGATGGTTCAACGCTATACGCGTGAAGCTGGCGTCCGTAACCTAGAACGTGAAATCGCCAAAGTCGCGCGTAAAGCCGTGACATCAATCGTAAGTGGTGATTCTGTATCGGCGACTGTCACAGCGGCGAATTTGGATGACTATCTTGGCGTGCCTAAATTCCGGCATGGAGAAATTGAGGCCGAGAATCAGGTTGGTGTCACCACTGGTCTGGCCTGGACCGAAGTGGGTGGAGAATTGCTGCAAATTGAAGCGGTTCGTGTGCCTGGCAAAGGTAAAGTTAGTGCGACAGGTAAATTAGGCGATGTGATGAAGGAATCGATTCAGGCTGCTGAATTCTTTATCAAGTCACGGGCAGAAACATATGGCATTGATCTTGCGGATCTGGCCAAGCATGATTTGCATGTTCATGTTCCCGAAGGCGCGACACCCAAGGATGGGCCATCTGCAGGTGTTGCGATGGCAACGTCAATCATCTCGGCAGTTACAGGCATAGCTGTGCGCCGGAATGTGGCAATGACGGGCGAAATCACCTTACGAGGGCGGGTGCTTCCCATTGGTGGTCTTAAGGAAAAGTTGCTGGCCGCCCTTCGCGGTGGTCTCACAACGGTTTTGATACCCAAAGATAATGAAAAAGACCTTGTTGAAATTCCAGATAATGTCAAAGAAGGTCTGACAATCATTCCTGTCGCCATGGTCGATGAAGCCTTGTCAGCGGCGCTTGTCGAAGAACCATTGCCCATGTCGATTACAGGTGCATCGAATGCTGAAACCCAAGCGGCTGTGAAATTACCTGATGCAGGTGAAGCGAGCGACGATATTGTTGCTCATTAAGCCTTATTTTAGTCTGTAGCGGGTAGTTTAACTGCAATTTTTCTATATTTTTGACTGATAGGCGCGTTTTTATTTGGTGTTTCGGTGCATTAATGTGTTAATTTCGCTGAATATATAACAACTAACACCACCAAAGAGGGGGGTTCCCATGAACAAAAATGATCTTGTTTCTGATGTTGCTGAGTCATCTGGTTTGACAAAAGCTGACGCAGGTCGCGCAGTTGATGCTGTTTTTGAAAGTATCCAGGGCGCATTGAAATCAGGTGGCGATGTAAGAATTGTTGGATTTGGTACTTTTTCTGTTGCGCATCGCGCCGCCACAACTGGCCGTAACCCAAGAACGGGTGAAACCATCCAAATTAAAGCATCAAAGCAACCCAAGTTTAAAGCGGGCGCTCCTTTGAAAGAAGCAGTTAACAGCTAATTTTGTGTATCTTTTTCAACGCCGACCTTATATAAAGGTCGGCGTTGTCATTGGCGGTTTACCTTGTTAAACCTTCAGTGATGATGACTATAAACGTTACTGATAGAATCCGGCTTCTTCCGGGGTCTTGCCATGGGTGCTTAGCTCAGCTGGGAGAGCAATTCGTTTACACCGAATAGGTCGGGGGTTCGAGCCCCTCAGCACCCACCATCCCCCACCACCCCTTTGGTAAATATCGTCACAGTTTTGACTTTTGGCCGTACCACAGGCATTGACCATTGATAATGTTTCGCTAGTCTAGTGTGGTATTATCCTTGTTAAGGCTGTGTTTATGCGTGTTTTTATTCCGTTATTAATTATTACTGTTAGCTTGTTACCGTCATTAGCATCTGCCCATCAATGCAAGCTGGAGAATGGATCAACTGAGGCCATTCTGGTTTATAATAGTTGTAAGGCTGACCTTGCGGCAGGAATTTCCCAACATCAATCAGATGCCCGAAAGCCAAGAAGCGCGCGCGAACTGGCGCTTGAAGATGAAAATATTCAGTTAAGACAAAAGCTTGGTACTATAAGAAATAGTTTATTAGGTATACTGAAAAAGTT
>NZ_CBFHNB010000067.1:0-11729 GCF_965657105.1 Puniceispirillum sp. (SeqCode) | reverse complement strand
CATATTTCTGAATCAAACCCGTGTTCAGCACTTCGATGCTGGAGGCAAACTGACCAACCGGATTATCAACACCACCGCCAATGACCAAAACTTCGCTAACGCCTGCTTTCTGGGTGAACGCCGACAATAATGCATCAAGTTGGTCAATATCTTTCAATGACCGCGCAGCCAGATGCGGCACCGGATTCATGCCATCATTATGCAAGCGTTGGGCAACCGCAACCGTATCCATTGGATCACTGCCAGGCAGGAAAGTGACATTAACTGTCGTGCCAGGTGCCAGACAATCAGCAAAGCTGTCGATTTTTGACGCTCCATTAGGCGTCACTTCGATTGACCAGTCAGTCGCGGCGGCTTGGATTTGTTCAATAGTAGCGGACATTGGTAACCTCAAAACTCATTTATTATTGAATCTATATACGACAATTATTGATCGCATAACAATTAAGCAGAAAGACCATCGTCTTTTAGCATCAATCAGGATGGCTTGGCGACGCCTTTCTATCTTCCATTTACGACATCTAAAACAAGTATAATTTCGGTCATACGGCGCTCAAAAATAGTCCGTTTGCAATGCCTAATTATTGGGCTGGAAACCACCATTCTCGACCAGAAGCTTTACCCTTTCAGATGGATAATCATGTTCGAGCTTTTCAGCATGCAATTTGGCTTCTGCATCAAGATCCTCACCGCATGTAACCGGATCAGCACGACGCCATTCGGCCAGATAATCATCTGTTCCATCAGCCCCATCGCGCATCGCCGCCGCGTCAATCGCAATCGAGAACCGCTTGGGAAGTTCAATTTTTGCCTGTTCACGATTCCGGCCACGTCCGCGTTCGGCAATGACCTGTGCAGGAATATCGCGCCAATACAGGGTGATTAAATTAGCCATGTTAGCCCCCGTCGAGTTAACTATTTACCGCGTTAGCCGTCTGGCTGGCGGCCCCAATAAAATTTGTAAATGCACCATATCCAGCAAAACGATAGTCAAAATCAAGTGCTAACATCGCTGCTGCCGCGCGGGCCTTGGCCACCAAGGCCGGATCCTCGGTCTGGGCGATATATAATACGCGTTTGTAATTGCCAAAATACATGTCGCGTAACTGTGGGTGCTGGCGCAATCCCATGCCCTTCATGACCAGACGTTCAAAATGGCGCACCATATAATCAGTCAGGAAAAAGGTGCCAAGCTCGGCTTCCATTTCGGCGTCAAAATCAGGCTTACCCAAGAACATTTCATAGCAATGCGGGCCAGGAATACGCGGGATTGATTCGGATTCCAGATAGGCGTCAATGGCGCCACCTGTTCCGCAATCACCATATATCACAACGACATTACGGCCAGATTTTTTGGCAGCATCAATTTTCTGCTTCAGACCTGGCACAATTTTTTCTGGATGGTTATGCCATATCGCTGGCAAGCATGTGAGTTCAACCGCACCAGCCGGTAATTGTTTGGTAATATCAAGAATTTCACGCGCCAAAGCACCGCAGGCAATCATCAAAACGCCTGCCGGTGCCTCCATATGCGTTGATGGACTAACCAGCCGCCTGTTCTTTCGCACGACGCGCCGCAATCATTTCTTTAGCCGTTTCGACAGCCACCGCCGCATCACGGCAATAGGCATCAGCACCAACCGAGTCAGCAAAGGCTTCGTTCAAAGGTGCGCCGCCAACAAGCACGATATAATCATCGCGAATGCCTTTTTCGATCATCGCATCAACGACAACTTTCATATAAGGCATGGTTGTTGTGAGCAAAGCCGACATGCCAAGAATGTCCGGCTTATGTTCCTCAAGCGCCTCAAGATAATTTTCAACCGGATTGTTAATGCCAAGATCGATGACGTCAAAACCGGCACCTTCAAGCATCATAGAGACAAGGTTTTTACCAATATCGTGAATGTCACCTTTGACCGTGCCAATGACCATTGTGCCGACACGTGGCGCGCCTGTTTCAGCCAGAAGCGGGCGAAGCACAACCATGCCAGCCTTCATGGCGTTTGCCGCCATCAAAACTTCAGGCACAAACAAGATACCATCGCGGAAATCAATGCCGACAATGGTCATGCCTTCGACAAGTGCCTTGGTCAGAACTTCATAGGGTGTCCATTTGCGCGCAAGCAGAATATTGACACCTTCGACGATTTCGTCCTGCAGACCATCATAAAGATCATCATGCATCTGTTGGACAAGTTCGTCGTCATCTAGGTCAGCAAGGATAATTTCATCTTCGTCAGCCATTACGTGACTCCTGCATCGGGCTTTCGCCTTTGATTGATCATATTGATACAGCGCATATTATGAGCTTACACACCACATCACTCTGAATTCTTGCGATATTCATGTGCTACAGTTTGAAGCTGACGCGACTTTTTATGCTGTTTTTGCGACATCATGTCTGAATCAGCTTCACAATTAGATTTTTTGTCCAGCTAGTAGCCAGATATATTACCTAATCTTCGATCTGATGTTTCTGCAAAAGCGGCACGCTGATAATCACAAAAACCAATGAAATGCCAGTGATGCCAAAGACTTTAAAGGTAATCCAGTCATCCGTACTAAGGACACGCCATGCAATTTCATTTGCCACCCCCGTGGTCAAGAACATGAGTGCCCATAACCAGCTAATCAGCCTCCAGCCTTTGTCAGTCAGCTTCATCTGCCCACCCATAATGGCGGCAAGCGGATTACGCCCTATAAGCCGGCCACCTACAATTGCCGCCGCCAGAAGAAACGTCACCACTGTTGGCTTGATTTTGATAAATAGTTCATTGTCAAAATACAGGGACAGGCCACCGAAAAACACCAGCGCCAGACATCCAAAGGCCGCCATCATCGGTATCCGGCGTTCTAGCCGCCAACTAATTGCCAGCGCAATAAGCGTAGCCCCAACCAGAACCTTTATGCTGAACATCAAATCATGATAAAGATAATTTGCACCAAAGAATAATAGCAATGGCCCCATATCAAGTATAAAGCGGCGGCCAGAATGCGCTGGCTTTTCAACGTGGCTGTCGGTGGATAGTTTCGGTTCGGTCACAATTTTTTCCTATTGAGTGAGTGGATAAAGCACGAGATAGATCACGCTGCAAGCTGCGCAGCAAGCGCTTCGCAGGCAGTTGCCGTTTCACGGATAAGTTGGCCACCGTCGGCTGAGCGCAAACGCGCATCTTCGCCTAGGCTCCGGCGCCAAAGCTTGGCACCGCGCTGCCCATTATAAAGCCCAAGCATATGCCGGGTGATCGCATGAAGGGGAACATCCGCGGCGGTTTTAACATCTGCGTAATCAGCCATGCTAGCGGCAATGTCTGCGCGACTAGGCGGCATAGTACCGAATAATTCATAGGCAATCTGCGTCAAAATCATCGGCGTTTTATAAGCCGCGCGCCCCAGCATCATGCCTGCGAAATCTGGTGCTAATTCCCGCGCTGTATCGAGTGTGACTATGCCACCATTAATATGAACATCAATCGCAGGAAAGGCACCAACAAGGCGTTTGACGCGGTCATAATCCAAAGGCGGAATATCCCGGTTTTCTTTAGGGCTAAGACCTTTCAGCCAGGCTTTGCGGGCATGTACATATAATAATGTGACACCAGCATCAGCCACCGCGTGGGTAAAGGCATCAAGCCCAGTTTCGGAATCCATATCATCAATGCCAATCCGGCATTTAACCGAAACCGGCACATCGAAACCTGCCGTCACTGATGCCATGGCGCTACAACATTCGGCAACCAAGTCAGGCTCGGCCATAAGGCAAGCACCAAAACGGCCAGATTGCACACGATCCGACGGACAACCGACGTTGAGATTAATTTCGGCAAAACCGTAATCCATCGCAATTCTGGACGCTTTTGCCAATTTTTCCGGATCACTGCCGCCAAGCTGCAAAGCCAAAGGATGCTCAGCCTGATCATGCCCTAGTAAACGTTCACAATCACCATGGATGATTGCATCCGCTGTCACCATTTCGGTGAATAGCAACGCGTCAGGCGCAACAAGACGAAGGAAAAAACGGCAATGCCGGTCTGTCCAATCCATCATCGGTGCCACCGACAGGCGGCGATCAATATGCTGTCGGTTGTGATCCGTCATGCATGCCTTATACGACAAAAAATCGAAAAAATCTAACCTTGTGGGGGCGTGGGACTAAGGCGCTAAATAACGTCAAAAGGATTGCGGCCTTTGGGGTCATCCACCGCCAGCACAAAAGCATCAGGATCACGGCTAATTTCCTTATCAAGACGCGCGCGTGCCGTGTCAGCATCAACCCAACCGGCACCCGTGATCGGCTGCCAATTATAGGCACCGTCAAAATCTAAAATACGTGCCAGAATTTTATGCTGATCAAAGCCTGCATTCATATGAATGAATATGGCACCTGCATCCGCATCACCGCGGCGCACCAGAACGCAATCGATCAATTCCTGACTGGCATAGCGCAATGCCGCCGCAACCAACATGCCCGACTTCAGCCGCGCCATATCAACCAGCCCTTAGCCACCAAAACGAACATCGAGAGATCGTCTAAAAGTCACTACACCGGCCTTTTTGTTCCCAATCGCCATAACGGGTGGGTTCGGGGCCTTTGGGACCATTGCGTTCAATCGGCACCAAAGATTCAGTCACCGCATCAGGCTGGATGGGCTTTTTATCATCCGTGGATGGTGCATTAGTCGTGTTTTTCTTGTCTCGTGTCATGTTAAGGTATATGCCCCTTATCACTGCCAAAAACAAGGCAGCTCGGTATATTGCCGAGCATACCGCATGACATACTGTGATGCAGGCTGTTTTAAGGACAGTTCGTGAAGCACCTTTTGAAGATGGAACACCCAATGAGTGATGACGCATCCAAGCCTGTAGCCACAGCATTACCAACCTTAAAATTAAAGCCTAAAGCGCCCAAGCCAGGCATAAGAGCGCAAAAGCCAGCCAGCAAACGGGGGGCAAAACCAGATATGGGAAAGGCAAAAGCCAAACCCAAAATGGCAAAACAACCAAAACCTGACAAACCTGATACACAATCGATTCTAAAAAGCCGGCAAATCTGCTATGAATTGCTATGCGCTGTTGAAGCGGGAAGCCAGCTTGACCATGCGCTGACAGCTCAAGAAGATATAAGCAAACTCGATGATCGTGACCGCCGCTTTGTGCGTTTGCTGGCAACCACGTGCCTGCGCCGCCGTGGACAAATTGAGAAGGTTATCGCGCCGATGATATCGCGGCGACCTTTTGGTGCACAAGCCAATGCAAATTTGATTCTGCTGATGGGCGCCGTACAGTTGCTGATATTGAAAACAGGGGCGCATGCCGCCGTCGATAGCACTGTTGAATTGATGCGCCAATCAGGTTTTGAGCGGCTATGTGGCATGGCCAATGCGGTTATGCGACGACTGACACGCGAAGGTGATGCCCGTTTTGAAACAACAGCACCTATTGACAATCTTCCTGACTGGCTTTTGCAAAGCTGGAACGATCATTGGGGGCATGATGCCACCAGCAAACTTGCCGACATGGCGATGAATCCGCCACCGCTTGATATTTCAGCAAAGGCCGATCCCGAAACCATGGCAAGCAGGTTAGAAGGTACAATGATCGATAATTACACGATCCGCCGTGCCTTTGATGGCGACCCGTCGCGCCTTGCCGGTTTTGCCGATGGCGAATGGTGGGTTCAGGATGCCGCCGCCGCCCTGCCAGCAAGGCTTCTTGGCGATGTCAAGGGTAAGGACGTTATCGATCTATGCGCGGCACCAGGGGGGAAAACAGCTCAGTTAGTCGCCGCTGGCGCCACTGTCACAGCGATTGACAGTGGTCGCAAACGCATTGACCGATTGCGGCGCAATCTAGGTCGATTGGGTATGAAAGCGACCTTAAAACAGGTTGACGGACGACAGTTCGTGCCCGATATGCCGGTTGATGCCATTCTGCTTGATGCGCCCTGCTCGGCCACGGGCACCTTGCGTCGCCGCCCCGATATTCTGGGACGACGCCAGCCTGAAGACATCGAGTCATTGCAAAATCTGCAATGGGAACTGGCAACAACCGCGCTAGGCTGGTTAAAGGCTGGTGGGCAACTTGTTTATGCAACATGTTCGCTGCAACCCGAAGAAGGCGAGGAAATGATTGCCGCGATTATCGACGCTGGTGAAGACAAAATCGTTATTGACCCCATTACCCCCGATCAAGCCGGTATTTTTGCACGGTCGCTGACCAAAGACGGCACATTGCGTATCCTACCACATCAATATGACGATATCGGTGGGGTGGATGGATTTTTTGCGGCACGTCTTATTGCGCTGGTGTAACTAGTTTTTAACGGTCATGTGATAGGTTTATGTTAATCTTATTATTAGGACATGACCCAACGCCAATGATCTCAATACAATTTGCTGAATGACAACTGTCTGCATTAAGGTTCTCAAAGGCAATCTCTGGATAGAGCGTAAATTTACTGTATGGCATTGCATGAAAACCATATAAAGCCGGGGCAAAGTAAGGCATGGAAGGTGGGCAGGCTGGAACAGCTGTTTCGCCGTAGTGGCTTGTTCCGGTGGCCATTGGCACGTCATGAGCGTGCTATAATCAATGGCGGTTTGCAGGATAACTGGCGTGGTAATGCGGCTGATGGTTCGGTATTTTTAAGCGCAGCACATGCTGATAGCGTTCAAACCCAATCATTTCACAATTTCAACTGGCTTCGCGATTTACGCGCACGCGGCGGTAATGACGCCCGCACAGCCGCCCGCAGGCTTATCGAAGCCTGGCTAGACAAAAATCACAACTGGCATCCCGAATACTGGCAACCTGATGTCATGGGCACGCGCTTATCCAATCTGTTGTTCTGTTATGGTTGGTATGGCGTATCTGCTACTGAAGAATTTCAGAACAAACTGGCCGCATCGGTTGCCCGGCAAGCCCATTGTCTGGTATTGGACTGGCGGCGGCTTAACAGTAAAGATAGTCAGATCACCGCGCTCAAGGGGCTGGCTGTTGCCGAAGCTGCGCTTGGCTGTTCACAAGATGAGATGCAAGCGCTATTAGATATCGCAATACCACGAATCGAAGCCCAAATTTTTGACGATGGTGGCCATAAAAGCCGGATGCCTGAAACGCATTTCTATATGTTGCGCGATCTGATCGAGTTTAGAAGTGCATCAGCCTTTGCCGGGCTGGGCGAAGATAAAACGCTGGATCATATCATTGGCAAAATGGGTGCTATTTGCCGTATGTGGCGGCATGGCAACGGGTCATTTACGCATATGAATGGCGCCGGCATTGTGGCCGCTGAATTGATCGATGAAACACTTGCCCGCGCAGGATCACGCGGTAAAGTTCTACAACATGCTCCCTATTCTGGTTTCATGCGCTTTTCATCGGGTCGCTCAACCATCATCATGGATATTGGCGCCCCATGTGATGAGGCCAATATCACCGGATTTGGCACATTGGGGTTTGAATTTAGTTTTGGATCAAATTTGCTGATTGTTAATCCCGGGCAACCGCCTATTGGCGAAAACCTTCATCGATTGCTTTGCTCAACATCGGCGCATTCAACGCTGAGCCTTGATGGACAGAATTCGTCATCATTTGGCGATAATCGCATCGCCAGCACAAGCGATATTGAATTTGGTCAGGTTGATGGCGGATTAATGACAACAGCCAGTCATAGCGGCTATGAAAAATCACATGGCATTGTGCATCAGCGGACATTGTATCTGGCCACAAATGGCGGCAATCTGCGCGGGGCTGACCGGCTGGAATATACTGGCGCGCCTGGCGAATTACCACGTCAGGCAATTATCCGCTTTCACCTGCATCCGAAAGTCAGCGCCGCCATTTTGGGCAATGGCCGCGTGCTGATGAAGATCCGCGGTAACCGGATAGGTTGGATTTTCAAAGCTGGACAATGCAACGTTTCGATCGACACATCTATCTATTTTGACGCTGGCATGCGCCAATCAGCACAACAGATTGTTCTGACCGCGCCAATGACGAATATCCGGTCGGTTGGCAGTCAGCACATAAAATGGGCGTTCCAGCGCAACGACACAGTTTAAGTAAAATTAGCTGTAATAAATATTTCGTGAAGATAGTGTAGTTATTAACGGTCATGCTTTTTTATGACGCCTTGTTTTGCTGGGCACGGGATGGCATGAATTAAAGCCATGACTGGGTCACAAGTAAGGAATAGTGTCGTGAAACAAGCAAGCCCATCGATTACCGATAGCTTCTGGCTCTGGCTGAAAATCGGACTATTATCCTTTGGCGGTCCTGCAGGACAAATGGCATTGATGCACCGCGAAATTGTCGAGCGCAAAGGCTGGTTAAGCGAAAAGCAATATCTCAATGCGCTGGGGTTTTGCATGCTGTTGCCTGGTCCCGAAGCGATGCAGCTAGCCACCTATGCTGGATGGCGTCTGCATGGGGTTCTGGGCGGATTAATTGCCGGATTGCTGTTCGTCATTCCCGGGGCGCTGGTGATATTGGCACTGGCAACCGGATATGTGGTGTTTGGCACTAACAGCCTTGTTGCGGCGCTGTTTCTGGGCATTAAATCAGCGGTTGTCGTCATTGTCATTCAGGCCCTTATAAAGGTCGGGCGACGCGCCTTGTCAGGCTGGCATCACTGGCTGATCGCGTTCGGTGCATTCCTGGGTATTTTCGCCCTCAACCTGCCTTTTCCCCTGATTGTTGGTATTGCCGCGATCATCGGCTTCATGCAGGGGCAATCATCACCAGACAGTGACAGCATGGCGCATCGCGCTAAGGCGCGATCAATACGGCCAAAATTGACAGATGCCGCGCGTCCGGCGGTGTTATGGCTTATCATCTGGCTGTTACCTCTGGTGCTAGTCGGATTGGTCGATGACCGTGAGATATTGGCGGCGATAGGCGTATTTTTCTCGAAGCTGTCAGTGGTGACATTTGGCGGTGCCTATGCCGGTCTTGCCTATCTTGGTCAAGATGTTGTTGATAAATTTCACTGGCTGACCACAACCGAAATGATGGATGGGTTGGGGTTGGCTGAGACTACGCCGGGACCGTTGATTCTGGTGACCGAATTTGTTGGCTTCATCGCCGGATATCGCAGTGACGGCGAAACCAGCTTTGTCTATGGGGTAGCTGGCGCGATGGTTGCGCTATGGGCAACCTTTGCCCCGTGCTTTTTATGGATATTTGTTGGCGCACCCTATATCGAATGGATCACCGCGCAACCGCGATTGCAATCAGCACTAGCCGCAATAACGGCAGCTGTCGTCGGGGTGATTGCCAATCTGTCAATCTGGTTTGCCGCCCATGTGTTTTTTGCCGATGTGGTCACCCAGTCCTTTGGCTTTGTGCGAGTCATTGTGCCATCGACACCCGATATCATCGCCATAGTTATGGCTGGCGCTTCGGCATTGATGCTGTTCCGGCTGAAATGGGATGTCTGGTATATCGTGCTGGCGGCGGCAATTATGGGCTGGGGTATGAGCTTTATCTAGTTCGTCATAAAGCCTACATAATCCGGATAATCCAAGCGCCAGGTAATTGCCTTTTGGGCTAGCTTGGGTCATAACCTAGCCTAATGGATCTTTGATCTGGAATTCGTCTATTCCCTGTTTCACTGCTGGACATATGACTATGATACGCCCTATCCGCCGCGCCCTTTTATCAGTTTCAGACAAGACCGGCCTTGCCGCATTTGCCGCCACTTTAGCCGCCGCAGGAATCGAGCTGTTATCGACCGGAGGCACGGCAAAAATGCTACGCGAAGCCGGACTGGATGTGACCGATGTTTCGGCTGTTACCGGCTTTCCCGAAATTATGGATGGACGTGTCAAAACATTGCATCCGAAGATTCATGGCGGATTGCTTGCGCGGCGCGATAATGACGCCCATCTTGCCGCAATGAAAGCCGAGGCTATCGACGATATCGATCTACTGGTGGTTAATCTATATCCTTTTGAAGCCACTTTAAAGCGCACCGATGACCGCAGTGAACTGATAGAAAATATCGATATTGGTGGGCCCGCGATGATCCGCGCCGCCGCAAAAAACCATGACTTTGTGACCGTTATCTGTGATCCGGATGATTATGAGGTAACAGGATCAGAAATCGTAACCCACGGTGGCACCAGCCTTGTGCTTCGCCAGAAGCTTGCGATGACTGCCTTTGCCCGTACCGCCGCCTATGACAGCGCGATTGCTAACTGGATGGCATCAGATGAAGCTAATTTGCCCAAGAGCACAAGTCTTGCTGGCACCCGCGTCAATGCCCTGCGTTATGGCGAAAACCCGCATCAGCAAGCCGCCCTCTATAGCCATGGCGACGACCGCCCGGGCGTGACCAACGCGCGCCAGCTTCAGGGCAAGCCTCTATCCTATAACAATATAAATGATACGAATGCGGCTTTTGAACTGGCCGCCGAATTTGAGGCGCCAACAGTGGCGATTATCAAGCACGCCAATCCGTGCGGTGTGGCCAGTGCCGACAGCATGATCGAAGCATGGCAACATGCGCTGGCCGCCGATCCAGTCAGTGCCTTTGGCGGAATCGTCGCGTTGAACCGGCCACTTGACGAAGCGCTGGCTCATGCCATCACCAGCATTTTCACTGAAGTTGTGATTGCGCCAGACGCATCGGAAGCGGCAATCGCCGTTATGCAGGCTAAACCCAATCTGCGGCTGTTGCTAACCGGGGCGATGCCTGATCCGGCGATATCTACGCCTATTTTCAAATCTGTAGCAGGCGGATTTCTGGTGCAAACACGCGATCATGGCGTCATCACCCGTAATGATCTGAAAATCGTGACTAGGCGCATCCCGTCTGATGCCGAAATTGACGATATGCTGTTTGCGTGGAAAGTCACCAAACATGTCAAATCGAACGCGATTGTCTTTGTCAAAGATGCCATCACAGCAGGGGTTGGCGCTGGTCAGATGAGCCGGATAGATTCGGCGCGCATCGCCGTGCAAAAGGCGGCAGATATGGCCAAGCTAAATGGCTGGAACAGCCCACGCACAAAAGGATCGGTAGCCGCATCGGACGCATTTTTCCCGTTTGCCGACGGGCTGGAAGCGATTGCCAAGGCTGGTAGCACGGCGATTATCCAGCCTGGTGGATCAATGAAAGATGACGAGGTGATCGCGGCAGCCGATGACGCCGGTCTGGCGATGGTCTTTACCGGCATGCGGCATTTTAATCATTAAGGGCGATGCGGCTGAACTGCTTTTAGCACCTTGCGCATCAGGCTAGGCAGGTCGGCGGCACGTGGAGTGACCCAGCTAGCATCAATTCCGTCAGGCAGAACAGATTCAACACCTGCATCAAGCCGCGTCACGGCTATCTGCATATCCAGTGCAAAATGCGTAAAGACATGCTGGACAGGATCATCAAGAAGCGTCCAGTCAGACGCAAAAGGCGCATCGCCAAGATCAGCGATCCTGTCAGGTGCACGGTGATCCCATCCCGCCGAAGGAAAGGCCAGCATTCCACCCAGCAACCCTTTATCCGGACGTTTGACAAGCAGACAACGCCCCTCGGTATCAAAAGCCACAAAGGCAATACCGCGACGTGTCGGTTTTGGTTTTTTAGCGGCCTTTACCGGAAAGCTAGTGGCACTACCATGCCGCCCAGCAACACAGGATGTGGCAAGCGGACAGTGGCTACATCCGGGGGCTTTGACGGTGCAGACCGCATTGGCAAAATCCATCAATGCCTGCGGAAAATCGGACGG
>NZ_CBFHNB010000066.1:0-11968 GCF_965657105.1 Puniceispirillum sp. (SeqCode) | reverse complement strand
GGGCAATATTCTGCTCAAGGCGAGGTGAATAGATTGCCGACGTGACCTTACCAATCACCTTGCCATCGCTTTCAACCGGCCAGAAGGTCGTATTTGAAGCCGCCAGCGGCGCACCATCAATGACCAGACCCACCTGTTTGCGGGTGACGCCGTGCTGGCGAATTTTAGTCAGCGCCGCCTTACCGATAAAATCAGCATCCATATCCAGATCGATCAAACGGTCAAGACCCAGTTCGAATGGATTGGTGTTGATATCCATATCGGCATGATAGGACAGCATACCCCCTTCGATCCGGCGAATTGATGATGTATGACCTGGCTGCAGACCAAATGGCGCGCCAGCTTTCATGATCGCTTCCCAAAGCTGATCGCCCTTTGACCCGTCACGCAGATAAATTTCATAGCCCAATTCGCTTGACCAGCCAGTCCGTGACACCACCAGCGGGATGCCCTCAAATTCAAGCTCAGCCAGCCAGTAATAGCGCAAGTCAGATACTACATCGCCAAAAAGCGCATGCGCAATATCGCCAGATTTTGGCCCCTGCAACTGTAGCGGTGACACATCAGGCTCGGTGATTGTTACATCCATGCCCGCATTGACCGCAACGCCCTGTGCCCAAAACAGAATGTCGCTATCAGCCAGCGAAAACCAGAAATGGTTTTCACCAAGGCGCAACATCACCGGATCATTCAGCACACCGCCTTTTTCATTGGTCAGGATCACATATTTACACTGGCCAACAGCGCATTTGGAAATATCTCGCGGGCTAAGCATCTGGACAAAGCGTGCTGCATCCGGCCCGGTGATTTCAACCTGACGTTCGACCGCAACATCACACAAGATCGCATGATTGACCAGATTCCAGAAATTCTGCACCGGATCACCAAAATCACGCGGAATATACATATGATTATAAACCGAATAGCCCGCCGCGCCCCAGCGCATCGTCGCGTCAAAATAAGGTGATTTGCGGATCTGAGTTCCGAATCCTACCGCGTCAGTATTCTGGGTATCTTTCGCCATGGCTTGCCATCCTTTTACGACCCTCAAACAGGTCAAAATCTAACTATACATCACACCGGTTATAGAGATGGTATGTCCTGCACATGTCATAAAGGCCCTAGCCCGCATAAAATAGCTTATGAACGCCTTATTTCATCTAAAAATAGAAGTTATGGGGCGTTATTGCCTCTGTAAAGTAGCCCATTTTAGATAAGTTAGGCTAATGTCTGCATGTTCGGCAACCCCAACAAAGGCAGGGATGTCATTTATGCTGGGTTTCATGAACGATGCGGACTTTTTTTGAATGTTGTTCTTAAATTCAATCTAATTTACTGTCTGATATTATTCTTAATGTCAAAAGGCAAGATGATGACCGAAGTAGCTCCTGAAAACGATTTCGAGTCGATCCCTGGCACCTATGTGCAAGACGCCGCGCATTACCAGAATGGTTATGGGTTGAACATGTTCTGCATGTCGCTGAATAATGCCGAAAACCGTGCCAAATTCAAAGACAGTGAAACCGCATATATCGATCAATTTGACATGAGTCCTGCTCAGCGCACCGCCGTTCTAGAACGTGACTGGCTGGGCATGTTACAGCTTGGCGGTAATATCTATTACACCTTTAAGATCGCCGCCTTTGACGGGCTGAATATGCAGCAGGTTGGTGCCAAAATGTCAGGTACCGGCATGAGTTTTGAAGACTTCCAGCAGATGATGCTGAATGGTGGCCGCCCAATTGACGGTAACCGCTACAAAGAGGAAACCGATAATGGCTAAAATTTTTTCAGGCATGGGCACTTCGCATATTCCAGCTGTTGGCGCCGCCATCGACCATGGCAAGCAAGGTGAGGATTACTGGCAAGATTATTTCAAAGGGCTTGAGCCCGCGCGCACATGGCATGCCCAAAACAGACCCGATGTGGTTATCATTGTCTATAATGACCATGCGTCGGCCTTTTCACTCGAGCAGATTTCAACCTTTACCATTGGCGTGTCGAACAAATTCCTGCCTGCTGATGAAGGCTATGGTCCGCGTAAAGTGCCTGTCGTTCAGGGGCATCCGGCACTGGCATGGCATCTAGTGGAAAGTCTGGTACTTGACGAATTCGATATGGCGATCAGCAACAATATGCCAGTTGATCACGGGCTGACCGTGCCGTTATCAGTGGCCTATGACACCCCCGAAGAATGGCCGGTAAAGGTAATTCCGCTTTGCGTGAATGTGATTCAATATCCGCAACCAACGGCAAAAAGATGTCATGATCTGGGCGTGGCAATCCGCAAAGCCATTCACAGTTATGGCGAAGATATCAATGTTTCAATCTGGGGCACGGGCGGCTTATCGCACCAGCTTCAGGGTGAACGCGCCGGGGTTATCAATGCCGAGTTTGATACTGTTTTCATGGATAATCTGGTCGCTGACCCAATCGCCAACACCAAACTCACCCATGCCGATTTTATTCGTGAGGCCGGATCCGAAGGAATCGAGATGATTATGTGGAATATCATGCGCGGTGCTATGGCACCAAAAGTCGAGGAGCTATATCGTTTCTATCATGTGCCAGTGTCCAATACGGCTTATGGGCTTCAGATTTTAAAAGATAGCGAATAGACGCAATATTATCAGGGAGTGGTTTATGCGTAAGGTACGAGTTGGCATTGCGGGCGCGAATGGGGCTTTTGGTTCCAAACATATGGATGCTATCAGCGCCATCGAAGATGCCGAGATTTCCGCCGTTATGGCTACGTCAATGGCCAAGGCAGATAAGGCGGCTGATCGGCTTGATGTGCCGCATCGTTTTGATGATTTTGACGCCTTTCTGGCCTGTGATGATTTGGATGCCGTTATTCTGGCAACGCCAACGCAACTACATGCAACACAAGGGCTGGCCGCAATGGATGCTGGCAAGCATGTGTTGATCGAGATTCCGATGGCTGACACGCTGGCTGACTCACAAAGGCTGGTGACACGTCAGGCCGAAACCGGATTGACCGCCATGGCAGGACATGTGCGCCGCTTCAACCCGTCGCATCAATATGTGCATAATGAAATAAGCACCGGAAAGCTATCGATTCAGCAGATGGATGTGCAGACCTATTTCTTTCGCCGCAGCAATATGAATGCCAAGGGCGAACCACGATCATGGACTGATCATCTGCTATGGCATCATGCCTGTCATACGATCGATCTGTTCATGTATCAGACCGGTGAAATGGTTACCGAAGCCCATGCTGTTCAAGGGCCTGTTCATCCTGAGCTTGGCATTGCCATGGATATGTCAATCCTGATGAAAACACCCAGCGGTAAAATCTGCACCCTTTCACTATCCTTTAATAATGACGGACCTTTGGGGACTTTCTTTCGCTATATCTGCGATAACGGCACTTATGTAGCACGATATGACGACCTGTTTGACGGGTATGATGCGCCAATCGACGTGTCAAAAGTTGCGGTGTCGATGAATGGTATCGAATTGATTGACCGTGAATTTATCAGCGCGATCAAAGAAGAACGCGAGCCAAACAGTAGTTTGGCGCAATGTCTGCCAGCAATGCAGGTGATGCATATGATCGAAGAAAAGATGAGCGCATAGTGAGCAACCAGACCGCCATTCCCTATATGCAGATGCGCGGCGGCAGTTCTAAAGGGGTTTATTTTCTGTCCACTGACCTGCCTGCTGACCCGATCACGCGTGACAATCTATTGAAATGGGTGATGGGGGCACATGGTGACCCACGTCAGATTGACGGGCTTGGCGGCGGCGATCCACTAACGTCAAAAATAGCGATTATTGAAATATCACAGCATGATGGTTGTGATATCGATTATAGTTTTGTGCAGGCACTCGTTGGCGAGGATCGACTTGATGACACGCCCAATTGCGGGAATCTGCTGTCGGCGGTGGGTGCCTTTGCGCTGGAAAGCGGCCTGCTGAGGCGAAGCGGCGATAGTGCCGATATCGATGTCTTTATGACCAACAGTAGCAAAAGATGCCAACTTAGTTTTCCCATCAAGAACGGTCTGCCGGTCTATGATGGGGCGGCGCGCATAGATGGCGTGTTTGGCACGTCAGCCCCGGTGGTCTGTCATTATGCCGATCTGGCCGGTTCTGCCTGCGGGTCATTATGGCCAACCGGATCTATCCGTGATGATTTTCTGGGCTTTAGCGCCAGCTGTGTTGATAATGGCATGCCTGTTGTCGCTTTGCGCGCCGAAGAATTTGGCATTAGCGGTCGGGAAACACCTGACGTTTTGAATGCGAATGATGATTTAAAGCAAAAACTAGAAGCGGTGCGATTGCTGGCTGGTGCGGCGATGGGGCTAGGCGATGTGACAGGCAAGACCGTGCCCAAGATGTGCCTGATATCTACGCCCATCAATGGCGGCGCCATCCATACGCGCACCTTTATCCCAAAGACATGCCACAAGGCTATTGGCGTGCTTGGCGCGGTCTCGGCAGCTACGGCGGCGATTCATCCGGATAGCGCCGTATATGATCTTGCTATCATGCCACAGGCACCGACAGAGGCACAGGAAGATACGCAAGAGACACAGACAGATGTGACGATAGAACATCCGTCAGGTGTTTTTGATGTCACGCTGCGGCTGTCGGCAGGTCGTGATTTTGAAATTCTGGGCGCAGGTTTGCTCCGGACAGCACGCTTGCTGGCCCGTGGTGAGGTTTTTGTTCCCCTGTCAGTCTGGAAAGGCGCATAGAATGGTAGATGCAACAGAAACAAATGTGACTGGCAAAAAAAGCTGTATGCCGCCCGATCCCGATACGCGGACGCCAGCATTTACCGCTCCCGCCAAATCATGCGACGCGCATTGCCATGTGTTTGGCCCGCATGATCTGTTTCCCTATCACCCTAGCTCGACCTATCATCCTCCCGATGGCCCGCGCGAGAAGCTGGCCGCACTACATGGCAAGCTGGGCATTGAGCGCGCCGTCATCGTTCAGGCAAGCTGTCATGGTCCTGATAACCGGGCGATGCTGGATGCGATCAAACATAATCCAGATAATTACCGCGGTGTATGTATCGCGAATGACAGCTTTTCAGATGAAGATTTTGCCGATCTGGATGCAGGCGGTGTTCGTGGTGTGCGGTTTAACTTTGTCACGCATCTAGGCGGCACCCCCGATCTAGAGATGATGAAGCGTGTACTTCAACGCGTGCAGCCGTTAGGCTGGCATCTGGTGATACATGTGAATGCCGAGGATATCATCAGTTTTCAGGATTTCTTTCTGCAATTCGATATGGATATCATCGTCGATCATATGGGGCGTGTACCAACCAGCGCCGGTGTGCATCAAGACGCCTTTCAAATTCTGAAACGGTTTTTGGAGCGTGAAAACTGGTGGGTGAAAATCTGCGGGTCGGAACGCATTTCGGCTGCTGGTCCCCCTTTCTATGACGCGGTGCCCTATGCACAGGAACTGCTGGAAATTGCGCCTGATCGCACGTTATGGGGAACTGACTGGCCACATCCGAATATCAAAAAATTCATGCCTAATGATGGCGATTTGCTTGATCTGGTGCCGCTGCTGGCACGCGATAAAACTCTGCAACGCAAAATTCTGGTTGATAATCCAGCACGGCTTTATGGGTTTGACGACGCATAATGCCTGTGGGTTGAAAGGATAGATTATGATTATTGATTGCCACGGCCATTACACAACAACACCACCAGCTGTCGAAGCCTATCGCAATGCGCAAAAAGACGCGCTGGCGCAAAACCCCGACCATCTATTTGAAAAAGGTACGATGGCGGTGACGGATGATGAAATCCGTGACTCGATTGCCAATAACCAGCTTAAGCTACAGCAGGAACGCGGCACCGACCTGACAATCTTTTCACCACGGGCAAGCTGGATGGGACATCATGTTGGCAATGCCAGCACATCGGCTGCCTGGACCGCGCATTGCAACGATCTGATCAAGCGCGTCTGCACATTATTTCCGGATAATTTTGCGCCAGTCTGCCAGTTGCCGCAAAGCCCCGGTACCAGCATCGATAATAGCATTGCCGAATTGACCCGCTGCGTCGAGGAGATGGGCTTTATTGGCTGTAATCTGAACCCCGATCCATCAGGCGGTTTCTGGCAGGACGCCCGGCTTGGTGATCGGTACTGGTATCCGTTTTACGAAAAAATGGTCGAATATGATGTGCCCGCCATGATCCATGTATCAGGCGCATGCCAGCATGCGCTGGACACGACATCCAGCTATTATCTGGGTGCCGATACAACCGCGTTTGTGCATTTCATGTTTTCAGATGTTTTTGTCGATTTTCCCGAACTGAAATTCATCATCCCGCATGGTGGTGGTGCGGTGCCGTATCATTGGGGACGGTTTCGCGGTATTGCCCAGGATAAAGGCCTTGGCGATCTAAACGAACGTGTGTTGAATAATATCTTTTTTGATACTTGTGTTTATCACCAGCGTGGTATTGATCTGTTACTCGATGTCATCCCGGTCAAGAATATCCTGTTTGCTTCAGAAATGATCGGCGCAGTGCGCGGCATTGATCCGCATAGCGGGCATTATTATGATGATACGAAACGCTATATCGATGGCAATAAGGCGCTGGATGATGCGCAGAAGAAAATGATCTTTGAGGGTAATGCCCGTGCGGTATTCAGCCGGTTGGCGCTATAGAAAAGCGCTTTTTTGCAACAAAAATGTAACATTATGTGGTTACGTTTGAGTTTGATTTAGTGGGTATAGTGGTATGTTTATGTTTCGTGCTGTTATGGGTTGGATTATCTTGATAGCTGTTATCGGTTTGGCTATCGTAAGCAACGACACGGCACGTCATTTCATCGATATGCCATCATTTTTGGTTGTTGTGCTTGGCATGATTGCTTTTGTGATCGCCGCCCCGTCTGGCCCGATCAACCGGCTGGAATATGCCGCCAGCGGCGCGGTCACATCTGGCTGGCTTGGCTTTGTCATTGGGCTCGTCATTACCCTGCGTAATGCTGAATCTTTCGAAGCGACTGCAATAGCACCAGCATTATCGATCACGGTTCTGCCAGTTTTCTATGGCTATATGATTTCGGTTTTGATGAGCTTTATGGCCAATGCGTTAGATGATACGCCAGATGACCTATAGTCTAGCCCCACATAGAAAGTGGCATAAATTCATGAAACGGCGTATCATTACGTCAGACGATATGCGCGCTGCGTATGGGGTAAAGGCAAATGGCCAAAGACGACTATAATGAAAAAGACTGGCTGGCGTTAGAACTTGAAGAAACGCTGGAAGAAATGTTCGAGACCGAATTCAGCGAACCCATGCTGTCACCTGAACTTCGGGAGGCACTGCGCGCGCGTAACGCCGAACATCTTGATAATCAGACCTATTATCGGAACCTGTTGCGCCTGCAATCGGAAATGATCAAGTTGCAGGATTGGGTGGTTGCACACAACGCCAAGATACTGATCATTTGCGAAGGCCGTGACAGCGCTGGTAAGGGCGGCGTGATCAAACGGATCACCCAGCGTATGGATCCCCGTGTTGCGCGTGTGGTGGCTCTGCCCAAACCATCAGAGCGCGAATTAAGCCAATGGTATTTCCAGCGTTATGTGCCACATCTGCCAGCTGGGGGTGAAATCGTGCTGTTTGACCGGTCCTGGTATAACCGCGCTGGTGTCGAACGCGTCATGGGCTTTGCCAGTGATGAACAGGTTGAACAGTTTTTTCAGGATGTAACCGAATTTGAACGGATGCTGATCCGTTCGGGTGTTATCGTACTTAAATACTGGTTTTCAATTACCGATGAAGAACAGCAATTACGGTTCCAGATGCGTATCGAAGACCCGATGAAACAATGGAAATTATCGGCTATCGATCTGGAAGCGCGCATCCGCTGGGAACAATATACAACCGCCAAGGAAGAAATGTTCGAACGCACATCCTTTCCCGAAGCGCCATGGTATATTGTTGAGGGGAATGACAAAAAGCGTGAGCGGCTGAATTGTATGGAACATATTCTGTCAAAAATTAACTATCATGAAATTCCGCATAAAAAGGTCACACTGCCTGAGCGCGTATTCAAGCCAGATTATGAAAGGCGCGTGCTACCTGACGATCTATATGTGCCGAAAGTGTATTAGCCTATTTAGACAACAACCATTACATAGGGCGTTTTGATGACGTTATAAACCGGTTTGCAAGGCGGATACAGGCTATATTTCCAGTCTGACGCAAGACTAATATAATATCATCAAAAGGCCTGATGACGGCTGGTGCTATTGCAGCACATGAAACTCCCTATCATCAAGAACATTTATCATACAACACAGTCCAGCCTAGTGGAAATTGACCTCAAACAGAACTCAATACCATGCATCAGGCAGTTCCGCCTTGCGCTTGGCAACAAAGGCTTCTAGCGCGTCTTTTATGGCCACGTCAATCGGTGGTGGCTGATAGGCCTCAAGCATGCCCGTCCATCGGTCATAAGCGCGGCGGCGCATATCTTTTGCGCCGGTTTCCTCCCAGCTTTCGACATTTTCGCTATTACTGAGTTGGGGCTCGTAAAAGGCATCGCGATAATTGCGCATCGTATGATCGCATCCCAGAAAATGGCCGCCTGGTGCCACCTCGTCATAGGCGTCACGCGCTAGAGCATCGTCAGACACATCAAGGCCTTGCGCCAGAACTTTCTGATAACTGCCAAGCCGGTCAGCATCCATCACCAGCTTTTCAAAACCGGTACATAACCCGCCTTCAAGCCAGCCCGCCGCGTGAAGCACGTAATTAGCCCCTGCCAGCATCGTCGAATGCATCGAGTCTGCCGATTCATAGGCCGCTTGCCCGTCCTCGATCTTGGATGCGGTCAATGACCCGCCACATCGCAAAGGCAGACCTGCCCGCCGCGCCAGCTGGCCAATCACATAATTAGAAATCACCGGTTCAGGCATACCAAAGGTTGGCGCCCCCGATTTTAATGACATAGAGGACAGAAAATTACCCAGCACAAATGGCGCGCCCGGACGGATCAGCTGGGCATAGGCACAAGCCATCATCGCTTCGGCCATCGCCTGTGCGGCACTGGCGGCGGTGGTGACAGGCCCCATCGCACCCGACAATATAAAGGGCACCACAACAATCCCCTGTCCGCGCCCGCAATAGACCCGTATCGCCTGCGTCACGACCTTGTCGATCAGCAAGGGCGAGTTGGTGTTCACATTGCCCATACTCACGCAATGTTCGGCCATCACATCGCGGCCAAAGACAATCTCGGCCATATCGACGCTATCTTGGGCACGGCTCATCTCGTTGATCGCGCCTAGATGCGGCTTGTCGCTGAGCGTCATATGCGCCAGCAACATATCCAGATGCCGTTTGCTGACCGGCACATCGCATGGCTCACAAGTGACAAAGCCGCCATGATGCAGATGCGGCAACATATAGGTCAGACGCACCAGATCGTTGAAAGCGGCAATATCGCCATAACGCCGCCCATTTTCCAGATCACGGACAAACGGCGCGCCATAGACCGGGGCAAAGACTTGATTCTGGCCCCCTATGGCGACGGAACGTTCGGGATTGCGCGCAAGTTGGGTAAATTCAGGCGGTGCCTTGCGGCAAAGATCGCGTATCCAGTCGGCTGATGCGCGCACGATATTGCCATCCTCCCCGCCAATGGTCGCGCCTTCACGCCGCCATAGATCAAGCGCTTGCGTATCGTCAAAAAAGGCGATGCCTTTATCCTGTAGAATCCAGTCAACCTGCGCTTCGAGGCGGGCGACCTGCTCGGCATCCAGAATGTCATAAAAGGGAATGTGGCGCTTTACATACGGCGATGCGGGCGCAAACCCAGCCGCGCTATCCCTGTCTTTGGATGCTGATCCCCTAGCCCTAGATGATCTACGCGCCATAATCCCCCCTTTGACCCGATAGAAGCAGATGATGACAGATTATCGGGATCGTCCACCACAATCCCATCATCTTTGTGACCCGGCATCTATGTGACCAGTTATCTATGTCACAAGTCATCTATGTCACCAGCTATCTATATCAAAGGTATGACGCGCATCATGCGTGATTAAACCGCGTCCGCTATATTTTGTCGCGCGTTCGACATGAAAGCGGATTTGGGATTGGATGGGTAGTGCTATCCCCCCTACACCATCACCTTTGGGGTCGCGTCGATCAGCGTTTTTGTATAGGCCTCTTGCGGGCTACGAAACAGCGTTTCCGCCGCATTCGCTTCTATCAGACGGCCATGTTTTAACACGCCGATATGATGTGCCATCACCCGCACCACCGCCATATCATGCGAAATGAACAGATATGTCAGCCCCAATTCGCACTGTAACTCTTTTAGCAGATTAAGCACCTGTGCCTGTACCGATACATCGAGTGCCGAGGTGGGTTCATCGCACACCATAAATGCCGGATTCGAGGCCAGCCCGCGGGCAATCGAAATGCGCTGCCGCTGGCCACCGGAAAATTCATGCGGATATTTGGCCGCATCAGACGCCGACAACCCCACCTGATCAAGCAATTCACGCACCCGCCGGTTCTGGCCTTGTTCATCGCTGATCAAATCAAACGCACGGATCGGTTCAAGCAGAATGTCATTCACCCGCCAGCGTGGATTGAGTGACGAATATGGCGACTGGAACACCATCTGCAATGTCTGCCGCACAGCCTGCAACGAGACCGCATCCTGACTGGTATTCAGATTATGACCATCGATCGTCACGCCGCCTGCATCCGGCCTCATCAAACCAACAACCATGCGGGCTATGGTTGATTTGCCCGAGCCGCTTTCACCCACCAGCGCATAGGTTTTGCCGCGGGGAATTTCAAAGCTGACCGCATCAACCGCAACCAGTTCCCGTTTTGGCATACCGGTCAACTTGCGCACCAGCCACGGATCGGACAGATCAAAGCGTTTGGTCAGATGTTCACAGATTACCATAGGCGTGGTCATGCGCTGGCTCCCATGAATAGATGACATGCTATATCATTTTCAAAGATAGGTGTTGTGGTGCGGCATTGGGGTTTGCAATCACCACAACGGGGATGAAACCGGCATCCGGGCGGCAAGGCATCAAGCGACGGCATCGCCCCTGGAATCTGTGGTAAAGTGCTGTCAGCGCTGACATGATCAAGCACCGGCGTTGAGGCGATCAGCCCCTTAGTATAGGGATGGCGTGGCTGCTTTATCACATCGCTGGTGGTGCCAATTTCCATCATCCGGCCAGCATATAAAACCGCGACACGGTCAGTGGTTTGGGAAATGACGCCCATATCATGGGTAATCAGAATAACCGAGGCGCGGCGCTTTTGACATACCGCGCGCAAGAGATCTAGTACCTGTGCCTGGATCGAAACATCAAGCGCGGTGGTGGGCTCATCAGCGATGATCAGATCGGGTTCTGCCGCCAATGCCAGCGCAATCACCACACGCTGGCGCATACCGCCTGAAAACTCATGCGGATAGGAATTAAACCGGTCAGGATCAATACCGACTTCGCTTAGGCCAGCAACCGCCTTGTTGCGCGCTTCGGTCAGGCTGAGATCAAGATTATGTTGGATCGTTTCGGCCAGTTGATCACCAACAGTACGCAACGGGTTGAGGCTGGTTAGCGGATCCTGAAATATCATGCCCACTTCCTTGCCACGCAGATTGGTGCCATAGTCGGCTACCGGTCGGCCTTTCAGCTTGATTTCGCCACTGGCTATATAACCTGGCGGATCGATCAACCCCATAATCGCCGCACCCGTGACCGATTTACCAGCACCAGACTCACCGACAAAGCCCAGAATCTCGCCTGGTTCCATGGTGACTGACAGGTTATCAATCGCTTTCAGCGCTTTACGACGGGTCTGAAACACGACATTAAGATCGGTGATTTCAAGAAGCGGTGCCATTATTTCAACCTTGGATTCCCATTATTTCAACCCTGGATTCCCATTATTTCAACCTTGGATTCAAAGTG
>NZ_CBFHNB010000065.1:0-12365 GCF_965657105.1 Puniceispirillum sp. (SeqCode) | reverse complement strand
CGGATTGCCTTTAATTCATGCGAGGTCATGTGAATGATAAAATATCAACTGATATGTGATAATGCACACAGCTTTGAAGGCTGGTTCCAGAATGCCAGCGCTTATGATGATCAAAAAGCGTCAGGTGATATCGCATGCCCGGTTTGTGACACATCATCGGTTAAAAAGGCACTCATGACGCCTAGCCTAGCTAGCCCGAAAATGCGCAAGACGCCAACCCCGCTTGCCCCGCCGAGTGGCGAAGTGATCAAGACAGATATTCCGGTGCCAACAGCTGAGACAGGCAAACCAGCTATGGGGTCGGCAAAGCCGCCTTCTGGCATGTCAGCAGCTGTTAAAAACCCGGCACAATTATCTGCAAAATCACCTGAAAAAATACTAGAAAGAATGCCAGAAAAAGTCGTTGAGCAGATGGCCGAAATGATGTCCGAACTGCGTCAACTTCAACGTAAAATTCGCAGTGAATGCCGCGATGTTGGTAATAACTTTGCCGAGGAAGCCCGCAAGATACACTATGGCGAAGCAGAACCAGAAGGCATTTATGGTCATGCGACAGCCAAAGAACGTGCCGAGCTTGACGATGAAGGCATTGATATTGTTGCGTTGCCTTTATTGCCGCTGGATAACTAAAGTCAACACCGGCTAAAGGCATGTGAAGCCCTATAGTGACTCATATCCGCTATCAGATTTATTGCGCATCCAGCTACCGCTGATTCCATAATTGATTGCCAGATTTGCAACCCTGGTGAAACCCCCCGGACGTGGGGCAAAGCCGGTCGTGTCATCCAGTAAAATACCGACCGCGGCGAATTCAGATCGTAACTCAGCAGGTTTTACGAATTTTTTTGGATCATGCGTGCCTGCCGGAACGATGCGCACAATATATTCGAGCACATATTTAGCCAAGGCAATCGCAGGCAAGGTGCGGTTGATTGTTGTCAGAACAATGACCCCATCATCGGCCAGCATATCGGCGATGGCGGCAATAAAAACCTGCCGGTCAGCGACATGTTCGATCACCTCAGAGGCATAGATAATATCAAAAGTGACGCCACTTGCGGCCAAATCTTCGGCACTTTGGCAGTGATAGGTGATATCCAGCCCACTGGCTTTGGCATGCGTGCGGGCGGCGTCAATTGCTGGGCTTGTTACATCAATGCCAGTGACAGTGCCGCCAAGACGTGCCATCGGTTCGGCCAGCAAGCCGCCGCCACAGCCAATATCAAGAATGCGTAAATTCTGTAGGGGTGTCTGTTCGGGTAACGCGCCTTTGACACGGCGAATGGCATCGGTGATATAATCTACACGGATCGGTGTAAAGCTGTGCAAAGGGCGCATTGGCCCTTTCATATCCCACCATTTGTCGGACAAAGCGGCAAAGGTATCTATTTCTTTTTGATCAACTGTGGACTGCATGGACTTGCCCCGAAGCTAAGTAGTCGTTAAGACTGCGGTGAAATAATCAATAATTAGCTAGATAGCATACATCAATGGCACGTATTGTTCAAAAATTCGGCGGTACCTCGGTAGGGGATCTGGATCGCATCCGTAATGTCGCCAAAAGGGTAAAAACCGAAGTCGATGCTGGCCATGAGGTCGCTGTCGTTGTGTCTGCTATGTCTGGCACTACAAATCAGCTTGTGCAATGGGCATCCGAAATTGGCCCCATGCATGATGCGCGGGAATATGACACGATTGTCGCAACGGGCGAACAGGTCACAGTCGGCCTTTTATCGATTGCGTTGCAGAATATTGGCGTTGATGCGCGCTCATGGCTTGGCTGGCAAATCCCTATCAGAACCGATAATCTGCATGGATCAGCTCGTATCGACCATATTGATAGTTCCAAAATGCGCGATAGGCTGGCGCAAGGTCAGGTCGCCGTTGTTGCCGGATTTCAGGGTATTGGACCCGATGGCCGAATCACAACGCTTGGTCGTGGGGGCTCGGATACATCGGCGGTGGCACTGGCCGCGGCGCTTGATGCGGATCGCTGTGATATCTATACGGATGTTGACGGGGTTTATACGACCGATCCGCGAATCGCGCCAAAAGCGAAAAAATTAGACAGTATTACCTTTGAAGAAATGCTCGAAATGGCCTCTTTGGGGGCAAAAGTTCTACAAACACGCTCGGTGGCGATGGCCATGCGCCATAACGTTAATTTGCAGGTTCGTTCCAGCTTTTCCAATCTGCCGGGCACATTTGTTGTTGATGAGGATTCAGTCATGGAAAAAGAAACTATAAGTGGAATTGCCTATTCACCGGATGAAGCAAAAATTACTATTATTGGCCTGCCCGATGAGCCTGGCATTGCAGCAAGGGTTTTTGGTGAGTTGGCGCAGAATCACGTGAATGTCGATATGATCGTGCAAAGCGCATCTAGCCAAAGTCAGCGTACCGATATTACTTTTTCACTGGGACAAGCTGACTTAAATAAAGCTGTTGAAATTATTGAAAAAAATAAAAGCGCCTTGAAATATGACGGGATCAATTCTTCAGAAAATGTGACCAAAATTTCAGTCGTCGGTATGGCGATGCGGTCCCAGCCCGGTGTTGCTAAAACGATGTTCGAAACGCTTGCCGAAAAAGGAATTAATCTCGCCGTTATATCAACATCAGAGATCAAAATATCGGTTCTGATAGATTCGGAATATACCGAGCTGGCTGTGCGTAGTTTGCATTCTGCATTTGGCCTCGATGACGACGGTTAATAGCATTACTATTGACATCTTCTAAATAGACAGTTGGCGTGTGAAACCACATTTTTGGGTCAGCATTAGAGTGTAACGACAAGATTTTAATGCGCTTTTTATGATTTGAGGCATCTTTTCGTTGGACATATGGAGTTTTTATGTTCATTTTGTCTAATGTAAGCCGAAACGACAGGTTATGCGTATGGTAGACAGTAACATCACAGAAATTTCCGAAACGTCTTTAGCCAATACGCTATTGACTATTGGCGTACAGTTACGCGCGGCCCGTAAGGAATCTGGACGCAGTGTTGCTGATATCGCAAATCAACTTCGTATCAACTCAGGTTATGTAAATGCGATCGAAAAGGGCGACCTTGAAGCGCTGCCTTCATCGACCTACGTTGCCGGGTTTCTGCGCAGTTATGGCAATATTGTTGACTTAGACGGTAATGAGCTGGCGCGAACGTATCTGGCGCGTGTTGATGATGCTGACCGGCAACCAACCTATTCATTTCCGCAGAATAATGTAAAGCCACAGCGCTCGGGCGCATTGATCGCATCAATTACAGTTGTTCTTGCAGTTGCTGGCTATGTTGGCTGGTACTGGACTGAAACCAAATCAGACAAGTCTAATGATGGTGCGGCTATTCTGGCATCAGCACCGGTGATGCCTGAAGCTGGTCCGGGTGTTGCGGGTATTGGCACTCCTGACGTTATTGAACCGGATGGCACCGCGCAGACTGTATTTGCCGAAGGCCAGGATGAAACCCCACTAAGCGTTGATGTTAATAGCTCAAATCCTGCAATAGATGCGCCCACAGTGATCGAGCCTGTTGCAGATGTGATTGTGCCTGAAACGCCAAAAATCGAAAATGATGCCGATGCCGATAATATAGTTGTGGCGGCTGATCCGGTTGTTGTGGCGTCAGTATCTAATGAAACGATTATTAAGACTGATACCCCAATTGTCGATATAGACACACCAGATACGCAGATGGCATCAAATAATGTGCCTGCAGTATCATCTGCAACATCAGATGATGATCGTGCGATCTTGCTTGAAGATGATCCGAACAACGTAACCCAGAGTTCGGCAGTCGCTAACCAGCGTGATCCCATGCAGGAAATCACCATTCGTGCCACAAGTTCTAGTTGGGTTGAAATCATCCGTAATAATGGTGAAGAAGTCATGACACAGCTTATGCGTGATGGTGATACCTATGTCGTGGATGGTGCAGAAAATCTGTATCTTTCAACTGGTAATGCTGGTGGTATCGAATTCATCATCACAGGTGACGATGCAATTTCGGCTGGTGCTATCGGTGAAATTGTTCGCGATCTTCCCCTTACTGTCGATAAGCTACGCGCCCGCCTCTAGGCTGGCGCCTCTAATCTACATATGTGATTTATCTAACTGCGCCGCTTCAGGGGCGTCAAAGCTTCTGTATGTGTGGACTTGCCACTGGTATTGAGCGGGCTAAACGGCTATAGACATAACAGTGTTTTATTGCTGACCCATATGCCTGTGCGTGTATAGGTATTTACTCTTGCTGGAGCCATATTGTGTCTACTGCCTATCGTCCATATCGTTCGATTGATCGCCGCCCATGCCGTCAGATTATGGTGGGTAATGTACCCGTTGGTGGTGATGCGCCAATCTCGGTGCAAACCATGACAAATAGCCTGACCACGGATATTGCCGCGACGCGGGCGCAGATTGATGCCGCTGCCGAGGCAGGCGCCGATATTGTGCGTGTGTCTTGTCCTGACGAGGCCAGCACCGCTGCCTTGAAAGAAATTTGTGCGGGCAGTCCGGTGCCGATTGTCGCGGATATTCATTTCCATTATCGACGTGCTATCGAAGCGGCTGCAGCAGGTGCTGCCTGTCTGCGGATCAATCCGGGCAATATTGGCAAGCAAGATCGTGTGCAAGAGGTTATCAAGGCAGCGCGTGATCATGGCTGTTCAATGCGGATTGGCGTGAATGCAGGATCACTGGAAAAACATCTATTAGACAAATATGCCGAACCTTGTCCTGAAGCGCTGGTTGAATCGGCACTCGATCATGCACGTATTTTACAGGATAATGATTTTCACGAATTCAAAATTTCGGTTAAGGCGTCGGATGTATTTCTGGCTGTCGCTGCGTATCAGCAGCTTGCCGATGCGATTGACTGCCCACTCCATATCGGCATTACCGAAGCTGGTGGATTGCGGGCAGGCACGATAAAATCGGCTATTGGCCTTGGTAATCTGTTGTGGGCTGGCATTGGTGATACGATCCGTGTGTCATTGTCAGCTGATCCAACCGAAGAAGTCAAAGCGGCGTATGAAATGCTGAAATCGCTTGGCCTGAGGCGGCGCGGGGTCACGGTCATTTCATGTCCGTCCTGCGCGCGTCAGCAATTCGACGTGATAAAGACAGTTGAAGTGATCGAAGATAGACTTGCGCATATTGATTTGCCAATCTCGGTTTCGATCATTGGCTGTGTGGTGAATGGCCCTGGTGAGGCACGCGAAACTGATATCGGCCTGACTGGTGGTGGCAAAGACACGCACCAGATATATGTCTCGGGCATGGCTGACCACCGCTTGTCAAATGGTGATATTGTCGAACATGTGGTCGAAATGGTCGAGGCAAAAGCCGAAGCCATCAGAGCGGCGCAGAACGCCGAGGCAGCGACTAAAGAGACATTGGATGATGCCCAAGAAGATGCCCAAGACGATGCCCAAGACGATGCCCAAGAAGATACCAGAAAGATAAAGGTCTAAGCCATGTCGAAACTACAACCTGTAAGGGGCACGTCTGATCTTCTGCCCGCTGATATGGCTGGGCATCGGTTTGTCATAGATCATGCGCGGGCGGCCAGTGCGCAATATGGTTTTCAGGAAATGGCGACGCCGATTTTCGAATTTACCGATGTGTTTTCAAAGCCGCTTGGCACCAGCAGTGACGTAGTGACAAAGGAAACTTATTCATTTGAAGACCGGGGTGGTGAGCGCATCACCCTGCGTCCGGAAAATACGGCTGGTGTTGTCCGTGCCATGATTTCTGGGGGCTTGACGCAAACATTGCCTTTGAAATTCTTCTATGCAGGGCCGATGTTCCGCTATGAAAGGCCGCAAAAAGGTAGGATGCGTCAATTTCACCAGATTGGAATTGAATATCTGGGTCCGACCGATGCCTTGGCGGATGCTGAAATCATAGCATGTGGGGCGCGGGTGCTAGCTGATATCGGTGTGCTTGATAAATGTGTGCTGCATCTCAATTCACTTGGTGACACGGAAAGCCGCCTTGCTTATCGCACGGCGCTTGTTGATTATCTTGGCGCGCATCAAGACGCTTTGTCCGATGACAGCAAGCAAAGGCTTACGGTAAATCCGCTCCGTATTCTGGATTCAAAGGATACAGGCGATCGCCAGATTATTGTCGATGCCCCGCGTTTGCAAGATCATCTGAACGATCTGTCCAAAACACATTTTGAAACGCTGACAACCGCGCTTGATGCCGCCAAGATTGCTTGGCATTTCGATCCGCTTCTTGTGCGTGGGCTGGATTATTATTGTCATACGGCGTTTGAATTTATAACCGATGCGCTAGGTGCCCAGGGCACTGTTCTTGGCGGTGGTCGTTATGACGGGCTCTCGGAAATGCTTGGCGGCCCTGCCATTGCGGGTGTTGGTTGGGCTGGCGGCATTGAACGCCTCGCGATGCTGGCGGCGGGTGGCACGGTTGTGGTTCCGCAATTAGCTGTTGTGTCGGCGGATAGCCAAACCGATCAACATGCTTTTCAACTTGCGGAAATTCTTCGTGACGCTGGCTTTAGTGTTGATTTGCCTACAGCGGGTAATATGGGCAAAAAAATGAAAAAGCTGGATAAGGGCGGTATCAAAATCGCTATTATTCTAGGAGGCGATGAAATCGAACGTGGTATCGTGCAACTTCGCTATCTTGCTGATGGATCGCAGGATGAAGTGACACGCGATGCGCTTGTCCAAAAATTGTCGTCAATAATCGGCCATACAACTACCGTCGATCAATAGTGAAATAGGTAAGGGATAAGGGTATGAGCCTCGACTCGACCATGGATAGGGTATTAGCGCGTCGCGCTGAAGTTGAAAATATTCTGAATGATGCGGCGTCACTTTCGGTTGATGAGATGGCAAATTTTGCCCGCGAGCTGTCCGAATTACGCCCAGTCTGCGAACAGATTGAACTTGTTCAGCGCCTGACAAGCGAGCTTGGCGATGCCGAAGTTATGGCCACAGAGGCTGGTGACGATCCGGATATGCTGGAAATGGCTCGTCTTGAAATGCAGGAATTGCAGGCACAAATTCCTGATGAACAGCAAAAACTGCAATTATTGCTTTTGCCAAAGGATCGCGATGATGCGCGTAACGCCATCCTTGAGGTGCGCGCGGGCACTGGCGGTGATGAAGCGGCGTTGTTCGCATCGGATCTGTTTGGCATGTATCAACGGTTTTCGGCTAAATATAGTTGGAAATTTGAAGTGATGGAAGTGTCTGAAACAGGCATCGGTGGTTACAAGGAAGCGACAGCGACGATCACCGGGTCGGACGTGTTTGCACGGTTGAAATTCGAGTCTGGTGTGCACCGGGTGCAACGCGTACCCGAAACCGAAACCGGTGGCCGTATTCATACCTCGGCAGCGACTGTGGCGGTGTTGCCCGAAGCCGAAGATGTCGATGTTGAAGTTGTCGAAAGTGACTTGCGGATTGATGTGTTCCGCGCATCGGGGCCTGGCGGCCAGTCGGTGAATACGACTGACTCGGCTGTGCGGATTACCCATATGCCGACCGGTATTGTGGTCAGCCAGCAGGATGAAAAATCACAACATAAGAACCGAGCCAAGGCGATGAAAATTTTGCGTGCGCGTCTATATGATGCCGAGCGTGCGCGCGTACAGGCAGAACGTGCCGCTGATCGAAAAGGTCAGGTTGGGTCAGGTGACCGTTCAGAACGCATTCGCACCTATAATTTTCCACAAGGGCGGGTAACTGACCATCGCATCAACCTGACACTGTATAAGCTTGACCGGGTGATTGCAGGCGAGGCGTTGGATGAAGTCATTGATGCGTTGATTTCCGAAGATCAGGCACGGCGGCTTGCCGAAGGCACCTAAGGCGTATTGATGTATAGCCATATTCCAGGCTTATAAAGTGATGATGATGCAGGATGCGCGTGAAATTTTGCTGGATATTGCCGCTATATTGAAAGCGGCATCAATCGAAAGTCCACAACAGGATGCGCGGCTTTTGCTGGGCGCAGCATTAGGCCGTCATGATGCCGTTCTGCCTCATGAAACAATTCACTTTGGTGATGCCGAAAAAACCCATCTACACGCGCTTGTTGCCCGTCGTGTAGCTCGTGAACCAGTCAGTCGTATCCGTGGATGGCGCGAATTCTGGTCATTGCGCTTTGCGCTGTCATCAGCAACACTCGACCCGCGACCCGATAGCGAAATTATCGTGGCGACAGCTATCGCAGCGGCCAAAGCACGACGCGTTAAGAATCCTGTAAAACAAATTAAACTGCTTGATCTTGGCACCGGAAGCGGCTGTCTTTTACTGGCTTGTCTTAGCGAATTGCCGGATGCCTTTGGACTTGGTCTTGATATTAGCGAAGACGCGCTGGCAACAGCCCGTAATAATGCAACCGCACTTAGCCTTGCTGGGCGAAGTCGCTTTCATCAGCATAGTTTTATGGACGAAATGTCACAATTCGGATCATTTGATATTATCTTGTGTAATCCGCCTTATATTCCGGCTGCTGAGATTACTGAACTGGAACCAGAAGTGGCGCGTTACGAACCGATGTGGGCTCTTGATGGCGGTGCGGATGGGCTGGATTGCTGGCGTGGCATTATGACTGTGGTGCCTGCTTGTCTGGCAGTGGCTGGTTGTCTGGTGGTCGAGATTGGTGCGGGTCAGGAAGATGATGTGATTCAGCTTGCTCAGATGGCAGATATGATCTGCGTTGAAATGCATAAGGATCTTGCTGGTATCACCCGATGTCTGGTGTTTGCGTTAAAAAATTAGCAAAATGTATTATTTTGCTTGAAATTGATCACTACCCATGACTATTGTTCAGATATAGCAACGCTAAAGGCATCGCCTATCGTTTGCACATACCCAGATAAATGCCAGTCTTCTTAACTTCGGTTTAAGGCCGATTATACAAAAGATTGCTTTTAACTGACCCACTTCTTACAGAATAATAAGTTGGTATTTAATTAATGAGACAACCTCAAAATGCAAAGCGCGGTCGTGGCCGTGGTCGTCGTGGTAACGGCGGCGGTGGCAATCATGTGCCCAATCGTAATACGTCGTATGAATCGAATGGTCCTGACGTAAAGCTTCGTGGCAATGCCCAACAGCTTCATGAAAAATATATTACTCTAGCGCATGATGCCTCGTCATCCGGCGAGCGAATTGCTGCTGAGGCTTATTCGCAATTTGCCGATCATTATTTCCGCCTGCATCAAGCAGCGGTAGGTGCAGCAGAAACCAAGCGTCAGCAGGAACAGGCCGCACAGGCGGCTAATGGCGAGTCGGAAGATGCTAAATCCGAAGTTGTAAACGGTGAAGCAGATGAAACAAGTTCAGCCGATGTTTCAGCATCGGATTCTGGTGACGCTCAGAATATAAAGAAAAGCATTAATAGCCAGCGCAAACCCCGTGTTAAGCCAGTTGAAACTGACGATGCATCTGCCTTGTCGCCAGCGCAGCTTGCCGAAGCGGTTCAGGATGAGCAGGATAACAAAAAGGTTGCCAGCTAAGGCTGACAACCATCTGAACCTTCCCCCCTCCTTATTGCGGCATAATTATAGAATGGTGATGCTGTCACCTGTTCTAGCTGTGCCAGAGGATAGGATTTCAGCAAAAACGCCCAGGTCAGTATGACCAAATACATCCCGCATTATAGATAAAGTATCTTGGCCGCGCTTGGCGGTTGCCGGGTCAACATCGATAGCCGCGCAACGGCCAACGGGCGCTACGATACGAAGATGCGCCGCACCGACCATAATGTCATGCCCTATTAATGACGCCTCGTGAAAGGGTGTGTCGGTCTTGATCATCATATTCAGGCGAAAGCGACGCGCATCAGGCGTGGTATTAGTTGCGGCGGCATAGGCCTCGATTGACGCCGAGCCACCTAGCGTGATCCATGGCGCGTTAGTGTCGGTAAAAGCCTGGTTATCCAGGCGCACAACTTTCGGCATGCCATGCAAGCGTCCAGGCATATGTTCATTCATATAAAATGAAAAAAAACTCTCAACCGCGGCGACATCCGTTGCATAAGCCAGATTAGCCTCTAGCAGCTGCAGACCATCTTTGCTGATTTGCAGATGATCGCCTTGCACGACACAAGACAAGGCGGCTAGCGCTTCATGCGACATTAATTGTAGGAAATGGCCTTTTTTGAACCATGTGCCAGCCGGACTATTGGCGACCTTGTCTCCACCGATTGAGATTGCATAGCGCCGATCACCAGCTATGGGCTGTCCGGGCATAAGAGCGGTTTCGTAAATCTTTTCACCGGTCATGCCTTTAACCGGATAGCGCCATAATGACTCGATAAGCATTAAGGTGCATCACCAAGCGCTGATATCAAGTCATTTTGCGCAAATTGGGTGCCGCCACGAGATAGAACTTCGGCATCGACTAGGTCAACTTGCCTTGAAAAGGCGGGTAGATAGGCCTCGTCAAGGCGAGTGCCAGTTGGCAGGCGTACCGTGACTGGATTGACCTGACGGTTATTGACCAGTATTTCATAATGCAGATGTGGGCCGGTTGAACGCCCAGTTGAACCCACATAACCGATAATCTGCCCTTGCTGTACGCGCGAACCGGCGCTGATACCGCGCGCGATAGATTTCATATGTGCATAGGCAGTGTCATAGGTGCTGTTGTGTCTGATACGGACATAACGCCCATATGAACCTCGCCATCCAGCCTTACTGACAACCCCTGAACCGGCTGCGATGATGGGGGTACCTGTCGGTGCGGCAAAATCAACGCCCTTATGCATAGCCGTATAGCCGTTGACTGGATGTTTGCGCTGGCCAAAGGATGATGACAGGCGGGCGCCCGAAATAGGTGTGCGTATCAGCGTACGTGCTGCCGAGGCGCCATTCCTGTCAAACCAGCCAATGCCGGAATCACCATTTTCATAGCGATAGAAAGCAAGCTGGTTTCCAGATAATTTCAAACCGGCGTAATGCAATCTTGTGTTAACAGCGTTGCCGGTAATCTGGTCATAAGTTGTTTCATATAATAATTCGAAAACATCGCCATTGCGAATTTCACGCTGAAAATCGACTGAGAAGCCCATAACGCGCACATATTCATTAAAGGCAGCGTCGGGAACGCCAGCCGTTATGGTTGATTTATATATTGATCCATTGATAGTGCCATTGGCAAAGGTCAGATATGTATCAACGGGGCGTATCGCCCGAATCGCAAGCCACCCACTTTCAGGGTCTTTCAACGCATATATGTCGCGTCCATCGCGGGTGGTAAAACGATAGCCAAGGTCGCTAATGGTGATTTTCATGCCTACCGGCAAGCTGCGCAGACTGATGCGCGATTGAATCGCGCTGACCGAATTGGCAATATCTGTGTTTGTATAGCCAGCCCGCCGCAATACATTAGCAAGACCATCGCCAGATTTAAGCTTAAATTCTTCTTCTTTGGTGCTTTCTTGACCAGTTTGCGAGCGAATCATGTCGGCAAGCCGCGCGGTAGATACTGGAAAGATGCTTTCCAAAGCGGGTTTCGACTGCGGCAAGGCAATATCAACCTTTAGTGCCCCATAAGACAGCACTTTATCTGGGCGCGCCTTGGGAATCGCAAAAGATGCCTGATGGACAGGCACCATTTCACCGTCAAAAACGCCATCGTCAGAATCAGTAACGATCACATTGTTTATTTTGGCCGCATGCGCGCGCAAATCGAAACCAAGAGGAGTGAAATCAGAGGCTATAATAGTAGCTGTTAGAATGACACCTGCAAGCAAGTGTCGATAAATTAAATCTTTGCATACCAACATATGTACTAACATCTTCTAACTATTAAGCTTTAGCCTGTTATCCACAAGCTTGGCGTATAATTAGCGAATCTACAGAAACAGTCAATCATTAGCTTGTTAGAATAGAGTTTGTATTATGATATGATGCCATATTATGGCAAAAAACATCATGTTTGGGGCATGAAAGACGTCAAATCTCCTCTAAATAATACATAATGATATAAATATATGTGTTGGGTCGTTTTTTCTCCCTTTGTTTGTTTAAGTCTGATATAAATAAATTTGTTGATAAAAATACCGCAAAAAAGGTCTGTTGAGACGGTCTTCAAAGGTCGATTTTCAGACTGATAATCAAGAAAAAACGGTGTTTTGGCAAAAAAGTTAACAAAGTCGCATTTTAGGGGTGGACAGGTCGCCGAGACCTGCATATAACCCGCCTTCGTTGAGCCGGTTCGGCCAACATAACTGTTACCCAGCCAAGCGCTGATCGGCAGTCGCTGTTTGAAAAAGTTGGAAGCATTTTGGAAGAGATTCGCGGGCGGCGGTACGTGATAACGTGTCGTTCTTTGTGATTTATATAAGTCAGCCTGTTGAATTTCATAAACGCTAATTTTGAA